>DATGEV010000077.1:0-14684 GCA_035309885.1 Sphingomonas sp. | reverse complement strand
TTGCCCAGCGCGAAGTGGAGGTAGGACTGGTCGTCGCGGCCGAGATCGGGGTTGGACAACAGCCTGTCCATGCGGGCCATGTCCTGATCCTCGAACCGCCAGGTCTTGAGGTTGGCGAGGCTCCAGAACGCCTCCGTGAAGGTGGGCGCTGCCGCGATGGCGCGGCGATAGGCTTCCACCGCTTCGGCCGGGCGGCCCACGGCCCGGAGCGCATGCCCATAAGCGTGCCATGCCTGCGCTTCGCCCGGATCGATCGCGAGCGCAGCTTCGAGATCCGCGAGCGCGCTTCGGGCATCGCCGCCGCGCATCCGGATCGCGGCCCGCAGCGTCTTCGCTTCGGGCCATGTTGGCCGGGCTTCGGCCACCCGGTTCGCCGATGCGAGTGCCGGGACGAAGCGCGCGAGCCGATAGAGCAGGGCGGCGTGATGATAGTGGGCCGGCATGAAATCCGGCGCCAGATGCAAGGCCTTGGCGAGCAGGCGCTCGGCGGTGCGATCATTGCCTAGCGCGACGGCGATCTCCGCGAGCAGGCGGAGCACTGCGATGTCGTTCGGATCGAAGCCGAAACGCGTCTGCAGATGCTCCGCGGCCGACGGGGCACCATCGAACAGAAGACGGGCTGCCTCGATCACGGCTGCGTCGCCGGCGCCGCCCGGAAGCACGCGCGCCTTGGCTGCTGCCGCCGCTGCGTCTGGCCGACCGAGCAGATGGAGCTGATCCGTCAATGCGTGCCATGCCAGCGAGGACAGGGGATTGTACTGGGTCGCGAGGGTCAGGGCATCGGTCGCCGCCGCGTTCTGATCGAGGGCGGCATGGGCGATCCCGCGCTCGTAGTGGAGCCCCCAGGCGGCCGGGAGCGCCGCCACCAGAGGATCGAGGACATCCAGCGCCCCGCGCGGATCTCCGCAGCGGCGAAGCGCCGCCCCCAGCGTCAGCCGCGGCATCACCGCATCCGGTGCGGCGGTGAGGATCCGGCGGGCCATTATCGCCGCACGGGCAGGATCGCTCGAAAGCAGTCGCCGCGCCTCGGCTCCGGGGTTTGCCTGTGTATGATCGCCGGGATGCTTGACGCCGATTGTCAAAATGCCTCCCGATGCGGATGCTCTCTACAGGCTCGTCATGGGGCCTGTGCGTCGCCCATTTCAATCCCGATTATCGGCAGACAGGGCAGGGCTTCGGGCGGGCCTGCCATCCTCGCCCGCTATGTCGGAGGTGCGCTGCGGGTTCAGGCGGAGACGAGGCCGCTCGTCGGCCGTATCGGGGCGTCGGTGGCGAACAGGGTGCGGGCGACATGCTCCGGATCGAGACGCAGGCTTTCGGCTGCGGCGCCGGCGATCAGCGCGTCGAGCTGGGCGGTCGGGCGCAGGTCGCGCCCCTCATACAGCTGGCCGAGAGCGAGGCCCGGCCAGTCGGCGATGACCCGTCCACCCCGAACGGCCCCACCGATGAGCATCGCGACCGACCCAGTGCCATGATCCGTGCCGCCCGTCCCGTTGGCGGCGGCTGTGCGGCCGAATTCGGTCGCTACCAGCACCGTCGTCCTGCTCCAGACCGGGCCCAGCCCGTCGCGCAGCGCCGCCAGCAATGTGTCGAGCGCACGCAACTGGGCGGCGAGGCGCCCTACCTGCCCGCTGTGCGTATCCCATCCGCCGGTCTCGATCATCGCAATCCGCGGGCCCTCCGGCTTGCCGAGAAAGCCCGCAGCGAGGCGGCCGAGGCTCGCGGGATCCTGCCGGACGGTGTCCACGCCGGCGAGCCCCTTGGCCTCCAGCGCGGCCGCCCAGAGCGGGTGCAACTGGGGATCGCCGGCATAGAGCTGCCCGACCCGGTTCAGCAGATCGTCGGAGGGGGCCGGCAAGGCGGAGGGGGCATAAGAGGTGACATCCGCCGATCCGCGCAGCGCCATGGGAACGGTCGGGGCGATGGCGATGGCCTGATCCTGCGTGCGTGGCATCATCGCGACCAGCCGGTTCAGCCAGCCGTCCTTGCGCTGATAGGGCTGGGCGCCGCCCGTCTCGAGCACGTTCTGGCCGTCGAAGTGCGACCGATCGCGATAGGGCGAGGCGACCGCGTGCACGAATATGGCCTGCCGCTGGCCATACATTTTGGCGGTTTCCACGAGCGCGGGATGCAGCGCGAAGCTGCCGTCGAGGCGGGTGGCCTTGCCCGGATCGATCGCGAGATTTCCGCGCAGGGTCGCATAGGCGGGATCGGCGTAGGGTATGACGATGTTCAGCCCGTCGGCCGCGCCGCGCTGGATGATGAAGACGAAGCGCTGCTCGGTCGCCACCGAGGCGAGCGCCATGCGCGGCGCAACGAGGATCGCGCCGGCGCCCAGCGCAGCGAAGGATAGAAACCGGCGGCGGGCGATCGCAGACGCGGGCATGGCGTTCACCTTCTCAGGAAATCGGGGGAAACGAGCAGCAGGGCGAGTGCGCTGACCGGGCTTTCCGCGCGTGCCACCTGATCCGCGGTAGCGGGTGCGAGCGAGGCGGGGACCAGCCTTGCGCCGAGTTGCCGGGCATCCAGCCGGTCGCCGATGGTCGACGCGAGCCGCTGCGCGAATTCGACGCGGCGCAGCAGCGCATCGGGCGCCGCCCATGTCGCGGCGACGTCGTCCCAGCCGGCCGGCGATCCTGGCTTCCAGACGGGCTGGCCGAGCTGGTTCTGAATGGCGGCGATATGCATCTCGCCAAACTCGCTGCGGCCGAGACCGCGCAGCGAGGAGATCGTCCACTCCCACGGAGTCTTGAACTTGAGCGGTTCGGGGCGCCACGCCTCGGGGGCCTCGATCAAGGCAGCGTAAAGGCTCGGCAGGTCGCCGCGTGTGCGCTGAAAGGTCGACGCCAGCCGATCGACCAGCGCGGGCGGCGGCGTGTCGCCGGCGAAATGCCGGGCGAGCTTGGTGGTGATATGGGTCGCGGTGGCCGGCGATCGGGCGAAATCGAGCAGGGCAGCCTGCGCCTGGCCTTCGCCCTGCTGATCGTAGCGTTTGCCGAGGATGGTGCGCTCGCCCGGTTCGTGCAGCGCGGGGCGGAAGAGGAAGTCACCGGTGCCCCCTGTGTCGCGCTTGCCGAATTCACCATAGCCCTGGATGCTCCAGCCGGTCATGGCGCGCGCGAATTCGGTAACGTCGGCCTGGGTGTAGCCGGTACGGACGCCGAGCGTGTGAAGCTCCATGATTTCGCGGGCGAGGTTCTCGTTGAGCCCCAGCCGACGATTGGGATTACGCAAGCCCGCCCGTGTACCGAGCAGGCTGTTCGGCCCGATCGACTGGACCTGGTTGAGATAGATCAGCATCGCCGGATGGCGCTCGACGGCGAGCAGCATATCGTCGAAGCGGCCGAGGACATGCGGGCGGATCGCGTCGCGCTCGAGCGCGGCGGCGAACGCGGTCGTCTGCGGATTGTCCGCCGAAACGCAGAAATGGTTCGACCAGAAATGGACGAGGCGCTCGACGAAGGGCGCCTGCGTCTGCAGCGCGCTCTGGGCGCGGGCCTGCACGGCCTTGCGGTAGAGATCGCGGACTTCGGCCACAAAATCCTGCCGCATCCCCGCCAGCGCCGGATCGACGGGCTTGGTGGATGTCGCCGTGGCCGTCGGGGGAGGGGGCATGGCCGTGTCGGCCTGCATCGCCTTGGCTGCCTGCCGGGCGGCGCGATGCTCCGCTTGATATTGTTCCAGCATGGCGTTGGGATCGGCCAGCGCAGCGAAGGCCGCAGGGCGCGTGTCGAAGCGATCGAACTGGCTCGTCAGCCACCGCTTGGGGGCATCGGGTACCGCATCGTCGGGGCGCGCGCCGAGTCCGAAGCGGTTGAACGCGATGGCGGCCGGAGACAGGGGTGTGATGGACAAGGGCATGTCAGGACGATCCATGAGGGCCTGAACGACAAGGCTTGGACAGATTAGCCTAGCCTGGCGGAAGCCGGAATGCCGCGAAGGAATCTGACGGCGATTTCATAAAGGCCTGCTGTTGCAACGCAGCATTCGTTCGATAGACTGGCGACCAGTGAAGGATGCGCGCGCGAAGGAGATGACCTTGAAGCTCGACGAGATCCGCAGCCAGGCGTTTGCGATGCCGGCCCACAATCCAGCCTTCCCCAAGCCCCCGTTCCGCTTCGTACGACGCGAATATCTCATCATTACCTATGAGACTGATCGCGACGCGCTGGAAGCCGTCGTGCCCGAGCCGCTCAGGATCGACGGCAACCTCGTCCACTATGAATTCATTCGCATGCCGGATTCGACCGGCTTCGGGGACTATACCGAGAGCGGGCAAGTCATCCCCGTGATCGACATGGACGGCCGCAAGGCCGCCTACACCCACGCCATGTTCCTCGACGACGAGGGGCCGATCGCCGCCGGCCGCGAAATCTGGGGCTTCCCCAAGAAGCTCGCTCGCCCGGTGCTGAAGGTCGACGGCAATGACACGCTGCTCGGCACGCTCGAATATGGCACGCAGCGCGTGGCGACCGGATCGATGGGGTACAAGCACGGCCTTCTCGACATCGAGACCGAACGCAAGGGATTGGCCGAGACCCCGAACTATCTGCTCAAGGTGATCCCGCATGTCGACGGGACGGCGCGCGTCTGCGAGCTCGTGCGCTTCTTCCTGCGCGACGTCACCGTGCATGGGGCGTGGACCGGACCGGCGGCGCTCGATCTGCTGCCGCATGCGCTGGCCCCGGTGGCGGACCTACCCGTCCGGCGGATCGTACGGGCGCGCCATATCCTGGCCGACCTGACGCTTGATATTGGTGAGGTCGCCTTCGACTATCTGGCCTGAACACCGGGCCCCGCTTCGGCGGGCCGTTCGGGCCGCGGCGATTTGCTCCCGCGCGCGCGTCACGCTAAGGGCGCGGGCTTCTGCCCTCGCACATGAACCGGACGCCCGTGACGCTCTACAATCGCTTCGCCGAGGAGATCGGCCGCATTCTCGACAGCCTCGAAGCCGAGGGGGCCATCCCCACGGGGCTCTCGCGACGCGCGGTGTCGATCGAGCCGCCGCGCGATGCGAGCCATGGCGACCTCGCCACCAATGCCGCGATGGTGCTTGCCAAGCCGGCGGGCACCAACCCGCGCGCGCTGGCGCAGCTGCTGGCGCCGAAGCTGGAGCAGGTCGAGGGTGTCACCGCCGTCGAGATCGCCGGCCCCGGCTTCCTCAACCTGCGGCTCGATGCCGATGTGTGGCGCGAGGAGCTGGCGACGATCCTCGGCGAGGGCGGCGATTATGGCCGCTCGACCGTGGGCGAGGGCCATCGCGTCAACGTCGAATATGTCTCGGCCAACCCGACCGGCCCGATGCACATGGGCCATTGCCGCGGCGCAGTGGTGGGTGATGCGCTCGCCAGCCTGCTGGCGTTCGTCGGCCATCCGGTGACCCGCGAATATTATGTCAACGACGCCGGCTCGCAGGTCCAGACGCTCGGCCGCTCGGCGCATCTGCGCTACCGTGAGGCGCTCGGCGAGGACATCGGCGAGATCCCCGAGGGCTTCTACCCCGGCGAGTATCTGAAGCCTGTGGGCATGGCCTTTGCCGCCGAATTCGGCACCAAATACGCGGCCGCGCCTGAGGAGGAATGGCTCGATCTGTTCCGCACCAAGGCGGTCGCGGCGATGATGGACATGATCCGCGCGGACCTCGCGCTGCTCGGTATCCATCACGATGTCTTCGCGTCGGAAGCCGAGGTGCAGAATGCCGGCAAGGTCGACGCCGCCTTCGCCGAGCTGCACGCCAAGGGCCTGCTCTACGAGGGTGTGCTCGAAGCCCCCAAGGGCGAGACGCCCGACGACTGGGAGCCGGTGGAGCTGACCCTCTTCAAGGCCACCGAGTTCGGCGACGATCAGGATCGCCCGGTGCGCAACTCGAAGGGCGGGCTCACCTATTTCGGCACCGACCTCGCCTATCATGCCCAGAAGGCGCAGGAAGCTGACGAGCTGATCGACATCTGGGGCGCCGACCATGCCGGCACGGTGAAGCGCATCCAGGCGGCCGTCGCGGCGCTGACCTCCGAGCAACCCAAGCGCTTCGACGTCAAGCTCGTCCAGATGGTCAAGCTGCTGCGCAACGGCGAGCCGGTGAAGATGTCCAAGCGTTCCGGCCAGTTCGTGACGCTGGCCGACGTGGTGCGTGAAGTGGGCCGCGACGTGGTGCGCTTCACCATGCTCACCCGCAAGGCCGACGCGCAGATGGATTTCGACTTCGCCAAGGTGGTCGAGGCCTCGAAGGACAATCCGGTCTTCTACGTCCAGTATGCCCATGCCCGCGTGCGCTCGGTGCAGCGCAAGGCGAAGGAGATGGGGCTGGCGGGCGGCGAGTCCGACCTCACCCGGCTTGACGAGGAGGAGCTGGCGCTGGTCAAGCTCGCCGCGCAGTTCCCGCGCATCGTCGAGCAGGCCGCCGCGACCCGCGAGCCACACCGCGTCGCCTTCTATCTCTATGATCTCGCCGCGGTCTTCCATGCGCTGTGGAATCGCGGCAATGATCGTCCGGACCGTCGCTTTTTGGTTCAGGACGATCCCGAAACGACACGGGCGCGGCTTTCCCTCGCCGAAGGGCTGGGGCAGATCGTCCGAAATGGCCTGTCGATCATGGGGGTCGCGGCGGCCGAGGAGATGTGAGTGATGTCCGACTTGGGGCGTAGCGTCGGGGGCACGGCCGACGAGGACCGGCTGCCCTGGCTCGAACCGGTGGAAGAAGAGCGGAGAGACGAAGGCGTTTCCGCAGCGCGGCTGATCGCCGGGCTGGTGGTGGCGCTGGTCGCGCTCGGCCTCGTCATCGGTGGTGTCTATTGGCTCAAGCAGCGCGCCGGCGGCCCCGGCACGGCGGCGGGTGATCCGACGCTGATCGCGGCCCAGCCCGGCGCCTACAAGGTCAAGCCGACCGAGCCCGGCGGCATGGACGTCAAGGGCCAGGGCGATTCGAGCTACGCCACCAGCGAAGGCGCCGATCCCAACGCCAAGATCGATCTTTCGGCAGTGCCGGAGGCGCCGATCGGCAAGGATGGCAAGCCGGTGGCCGCTGCTCCGACGCCCGCACCCGCCGCGCAGCCTGCGCCGGCCAAGCCGACTCCGGTTGTGAAGGCGACTCCGGCGCCTGCTCCCGCGCCAGTCGTCGCCAAGCCCACTCCGGTGGCGGCCAAGCCGGCGCCGGTCGCGGTGAAGCCCGCGCCGGCCAAGGTGGAAGCGCCGAAGGCTGAGCAGTCCAAGCCCGAGGCCAGCACGGCTCCGGCGAGCGGCGGCACCCAGGTCCAGCTCGGTGCCTTCTCGAGCGAAGCCAAGGCCAATGAGGCCTGGAAGTCGCTGTCGGGCCGCTTCGGCTATCTCGCCGCGCTGTCCAAGTCGGTGGTGCCGGTGACCTCCAACGGCAAGACCATCTATCGCCTCCGCGCGTCGGCGGGCGGGCAGGCTGCGTCGATCTGTTCGAAGCTAAAGGTCGCGGGCGAGGCTTGCGTGGTGATAGGGTGAGGCTTACCGCCTCACCCTCATGATACCAGCGTTCCTTGGCCTCGCCGGCCCAGCGCTCGGCGAGGCCGAGCGGGCCTTCTTCCGCTCGGTCGAACCGGCGGGCTACATCCTGTTCAAGCGCAACTGCGTCGACCGGGCGCAGATGCGGGCGCTCACCGATGAGCTCCGCTCACTTTCCGGCCGCGATGATCTGCCGATCCTAATCGATCAGGAAGGCGGGCGGGTGCAGCGCATGGGGCCGCCCGAATGGCCCAAGCTGCCGTCGGCCGAGCCCTTCGCCAAACTCTATGAGAAAGCCCCGGTGTCGGCGATGGAAGCGGCGCGGCTGAACGCGCTCGCCATCGCGGTGATGCTCCGCGAGGTGGGCATCAACGTCGACTGCCTGCCGTTGCTCGACGTGCGGCGCCCCGATGCCGATGCGATCATCGGCGATCGTTCGCTCGGCTCCGATCCGATGCAGGTGGCGGCGCTCGGCCGGCTGGTGATCGATGGGCTTCGCGAAGGTGGCGTGGTGGGCGTCGTCAAGCACATGCCCGGCCACGGCCGCGCGATGGCGGACAGCCACAAGGAGCTGCCGGTGGTCGACGCCTCCGAAGCCGAGTTGGCCGAGGATGTCGCGCCCTTCGCCAGCCTCCGCGGCGCGCCGATGGGGATGACCGCACATGTCGTCTACACGGCCTGGGACAGGGAGCGCTGCGGCAGCCTGTCGCCCGTCGTGATCGGCGATGTGATCCGCGGCCGCATCGGCTTCGACGGAATGTTGATGTCGGATGATCTCGGCATGCACGCGCTGTCGGGCGGCTTCGGCGAGCGGGCGGCGGGCGTGATCGCGGCTGGCTGCGATATCGCGCTGCACTGTTCGGGTGACATGGCCGAGATGGAGGCCGTGGCCGGCGCATTGGGGCCGATCTCCGCAGTCGGCTATGATCGCCTCCAGCGCGCGATGGCGACAATTGCCACGGTCGCCACGTCCGAGCCGTTCGAGGCACTGACCGCCCAGCGCGATTCGCTGCTGGCGCTCGCCTGACGCTTTGCTAGGCTCGGCCGATGGACGAGGCGGGGGATACGCTCACCATTGATATCGAGGGCTGGGAAGGGCCGCTCGATCTGCTGCTCGCGCTCGCCCGCCAGCAGAAGGTAGACCTGCGCGAGCTGTCGATCCTCGCGCTGGTCGAGCAATATCTGGCCTTCATCGAGGACGCCAAGGTGCTCAAGCTGGAGCTCGCCGCCGACTATCTCGTGATGGCGGCGTGGCTGGCCTATCTGAAGTCGGGCCTGCTGCTGCCGCGCGATCCCGAGATCGAGCCCTCGCCCGAGGAACTGGCGCTGCGCCTGCAGCTACGCCTGCAGCGGCTCGATGCGATGCGCGAGGCCGGCGCCCGACTGATGGCGCGTGACCGCATCGACCGCGACGTTTTCCTGCGCGCCGCGCCGGAGGGGCTGAAGGTCGTCCGCAAGGCGGATTGGCAGGCCGACCTGTTCGATCTGATCAGCGCCTATGGAGCGGTCACCGCGCGCAACCGGTCGGTGATGCACGTCGTTTCGCGCCGCCCGGTGATGACGCTGGAGGCGGCGCTCCGCAGGGTCGAGACGATGCTGGGTCATGCGGTCGACTGGACGGCGCTCGAGCGCTTCCTGCCGGACACTGCCGATCCTCAGCTCGCCCGCTCGTCGCGTGCGTCGAGCTTTCTGGCGCTTTTGGAACTCGCCAAGCAGGGGCGGCTGGAACTGCGGCAGGCCGAGGCGTTCGATACACTCTGGGTGCGCGCGGCATGAGCATGCCGGGCCATGACGAGCGCGCCGTCGAAGCGGTGCTGTTTGCTGCCGAGGGGCCGCTCAGCAAGGCGGAAATCGTGGCCGCCGCGGGGGACGGGGTCGATGTCGCCGCGGGCCTTGCTGCGCTGGCAGAAAGCTATGCTGCGCGCGGAATTCAGCCCGTGGAGCGCGGCGGACGCTGGCATTTCCAGACTGCGCCCGATCTCGCTTACATCCTTCGCCGCACTCGCGAAGAGCCGCGCAAGCTCAGTCGTGCTGCAATCGAGACGCTCGCGATTATCGCCTATCATGAGCCGGTCAGCCGTGCCGAAATCGAGGCCATTCGCGGCGTCCAGATTTCCAAGGGCACGATCGACGTGCTGATGGAAGCGGGATGGGTGCGCCCCGCCGGCCGGCGCGAAGTGCCGGGCCGCCCGTTGATTTACGCGACAACTACCAGTTTTCTTGCGCATTTTGGCTTGGCGAGCCGCCGCGACCTGCCCGGAATCGACGATCTACGCGCGGCGGGCCTTCTGGATCCCCTTGAGGATGCTCTGCTGAACCCCGGGGTAGAAAGCCGCGGCGATGAAGACTAGATAAGGGGCTATTCCCTTTGGAGATACGTCATGGGCCTGTCCCTTCCGCACATCCTGATACTTGCCGTTGTGGCAGTGCTGCTACTCGGCGGCGGTCGTTTTTCTGCGCTGATGGGCGACGTTGCCAAGGGCGTGAAGCAATTCAAGAAGGGCATGTCCGACGAGGACGATGCCGGAAAGCCGGTGCCGCCGCGTCTGCAGACGCAGTCCCCACTGGAGCCGAACGCCGATCGCAACCTCCAGCCCATGCGCGACGACCGGCCGCACGAGTGATCGCGGCCTTTCGTCACGCTGCCCGCTGAGCCCAGATGTTCGACATAGCACCTTCTGAAATGCTGGTCGTGGCGTTGGTCGCGATCATCTTCATCGGCCCCAAGGATCTGCCACGCGTGATGCGCTTCGTCGGCCAGTGGGTCGGCAAGGGGCGGGCGATGGCGCGCCATTTCAGCACCGCGATGGATGATATGGTCCGCGAGGTCGAACTCGCCGAGATGGAGAAGAAGTGGCAGGCCGAGAACGAGCGGATCATGCGCGAGCATGCCGAATTGATCGAGGGCGTGGCCAAGCCGGTGGAGCCGGCTCCGGCTCTTGCGGCGTTGCCTGCTCCCGACGCGCCCGTTGCCGAGCCGCTGCCGCCCGCAACCGTCACGCCCGGTCATCAGGGTTGAACCATGCCCGTGGCTGATGACGATCTCGACGATTCGCGCGCGCCCCTGCTCGAACATCTGATCGAGCTGCGCCGCCGGCTGATCTGGAGCTTCGCCGCGCTGGGCGTCGCCTTCCTGGTCTGCCTCTATTTCGCCAAGCCGATCTTCGCCTTCCTCGTCCAGCCGCTGCTGCGCGCGGGGCAGGGCAAGCTGATCTACACTGACGTATTCGAGGCCTTCTTCGCGCAAATGAAGGTGGCGCTCTTTTCGGCGGTGATGCTGAGCTTCCCGATCGTCGCCAACCAGATCTGGCGGTTCGTCGCGCCGGGACTGTACGGGCGCGAGAAGAGGGCATTGCTGCCTTTCCTGATCCTGACGCCGGTCTTGTTCCTGTCAGGTGCGTCGATGGCCTATTTCCTGGCGATGCCGCTGGCGCTGCATTTCCTGCTCGGCTTCCAGGGCAATGTCGGCGGCATCCAGCAGGAAGCGCTGCCCGCGATCGGCAATTATCTGAACTTCGTCACCAAGTTCATGTTCGGCTTCGGCGTTGCCTTCCTACTGCCGGTGCTGCTGATGCTGCTCGAACGTGCGGGCATCGTGACGCGTGCGCAGCTGATAAAGGGCCGCCGCTACGCCATCGTCGCGGTGTTCGCGGTGGCGGCGGTGCTGTCGCCGCCTGACGTCGTGTCAATGCTGCTGCTCGCGGTGCCGCTCACGCTGCTCTACGAATTTGCGCTGATCGCGATCTGGTTCACCGAACGCAAGCGCGCCCAGCAGGCCGACGCCGGCACGGCGTGATCGGCTGGAGGGCGCGCCGACGTCGCGCCCTTATCTCATTTCGCGTTGTTGGCGGCATTCGCGACGGCGTTGCCGGCTGACGAGACATCCTTGCCGGCGCCTTCGACCGTGTTGCACGCCGCGGCCAGCAGCGCGCCGGCGACGATGCCGATGGTGATGAGGTGGCGGACCATATTGGGGCTCCTTCTGGAACGGCGACCATCGCCAGTGCTAGGAAGGGGAATGCGCCCCCGAAACAATGGTTCCTCATGGGCGTACCGCGATGTTGCGAAGCATGATGGGTCTTAACGAATTAGGACCCGGCAACGCCATCGGGGGGAGGAGGGCGCGACCGGGTCCATTTCGTTTTTCGGATAGCGAGAGCGGGGGGCAAAAGGTCGCTATCCGGACGGCATAACGGCCTAGGGAAGGCTGGGTTCCGACGAGTGGCCAAAAAAATCCGCCGAGGCGTTCGATCAGGCCGACGGCTCGTCCGCCATCACCGCGATCTCGATGGCATAGAGGCCTTGGGCGGCATCACGCTCCAGCGGCGAACGGAGCTGGCGAGCCAGGCCGGCCACGACGCGTTCGAACTGTTCGAAATGGGCGTCGACGGGGGCCGCGTCGGGGTTGAGCGCTGGCGACCGCGTGGCCAGCCGCGCCCGACCGGGGGTGTCGGCGATGGCGTCCAGGCTGATCGCGATGCTGGTGCCGGGAACGCGCATCATCGCGGTTTCGATCAGCTCGACGAGCAAGAACGCCACTGAGACGGCGACGTCCTGATTGGCCTGGAGCATGTCGACGCTGATCGTGATGACCGGCAGGCGAACGGTGGCGGGCAGCGACCCGCGCAGATTGGATGCCAACTCGCCGATCAGTGGGCGCAGCGAGATGCCGTGATTGACCTCGAGCTCGGCATAATGGCTGCGGTGGACGAGCGCGAGCGCATCGACGCGGCGCTGGATCGTCGCATAGGCGTCGCTGGCCTCCGGGGTCGGCGCGCTGCGGGCGTGGATGTTGAGCAGGCTGGCGACCACCTGGAGATTGTTCTTCACCCTGTGATGAACCTCGCGCGTCAGCCGGGTCTGCCGCGCGAGCCCGTCCTCCAGATCGATCTCGTGGCGGGTGATGGTGGTCGCGGCGCGCGCGAAGGCGCGGCTCAACATGCGAATCTCGACTGCGGGCGTGGTCAGTGGCGGTATCTCGAAGCGGCCGACCAGGCGGTAACGCTCGATGGCGCCCTGGATCGAGGCGAGCGGGCGCAGGATCAGCCGGTCCACCACCAGCCAGCCGATCGCCGCGCCAGCCACCCACATCAGGATCGGGAGCAGCGTCAGCAGGATCTCGTTGGCGCTGAGTGGCGCGGTCGCAACCGTCATCGACAGCCGAAGCTGCCCGCCGGCGATGGGCAGATCCTGGACCACGTCGCGACCGAGCGGAATGGTCTGCATCTCGGCGATGCCGACCTGGCGGCCCGCGGTATCGCCCAGCCGCAGCGAATAGGTGCCGTCGAGCGCCTGCGGATGCGCGGTCCGCGCCAGCAGATCACGGGGCAGCACGGCGAGTGCCCAGCCGGGCATGTCGCTCGCGGCGGTGATCAGGCGCACGGCTTGCCCATCGGGGTCCAGCGTGACGATCGACGCGGCGCCGGCTTGGCGAAGCGGCAGCGTCGCGGTCAGCGGCCGGCTGGCACAGACCAGCGCGCCGCGTGCGTCGAACAGCGCCACCGCCGCGTTGACCCCGATTGCCGCCACGCCGCGCCGACACCCGTCCGGCCCGAGGCGTTCGGCGGCCTGCAGGATGCCAGCCACCTTGTCGAGCGTGAGGTTGAAGCGCTGGGCGCTGTCGGTGGTGAGCAGGCGGGCGGCCGCCTCGCGGTTGGCACGGTTGGCCTTGGCGGTCTCCAGCGAGGCCAGCGAGGCGATCATGCCCAGCGGCAGCAGCGCCAGCGACAATACGATCAGAATCTTGAGGCTGGTCGACACGCGGGTGAAGGCCCGGGTCGCCGGGGACGTGGAAGACATGGAACGCGAGGCTGCCTCGGGTGTCACGCCCCCTAGCTGAGCTTGCCCAGCAGATCGAGCAGTTCGGGCGGAATATCCTCGCTCACCGTCTTGGCATAGACCGAACGAAGCGCGTGGCCGACGTCGCGGTTGACGCCTGCACGATCGCTTTCGCGGGAAGAGGAGGCCGCACTTTGCTTTTTGCTCTTCTTATCGTCGCTCAACGCCAATCTGCCCCATCCCCTGTCGACCCACCCAAAGCGTGCCTCTATGGTAGAAAGCCATGCCCGGAGCGAACGATCTTCGTTCGCTCTTCAACCTTCGATAAAATCCTCTCGTCGCCGAGGAAACAAAAAAGTCGCAGGATGGTTCCACGTCAGAGTCTGGTTCGGGACAGTGGTGGATCGGGCGGGCAAGGGCACATTTCCTTGAGGTGTTTCCTGCCCTAGGCTGGCACCCTATCGTTGAGGAGTTGGAACAACATATGTCGCTGGGACAGGAACTTGCGCCCCATCTCCCGTTCCTGCGCCGCTATGCGCGCGCGCTGACGGGCACCCAGAAGCATGGCGACGCCTATGTCCGTGCGACGCTCGAGGCGATCGTCGCGGCACCGGGGGATTTCCCACGCGACGTCGATCCCCGCCTGGGGCTGTACAAAACGTTCCAGTCGATCTGGACGTCGGCCAATGTCGAGACCGGTGTCGGTGGCGGCCAGGACGCAGCCCCTCCCGAAGCTATCGCGCAGGCCCGTCTCGCCCAGATCACGCCCCGCTCGCGCCAGGCGCTGCTGCTGACTGCGATGGAAGGCTTCACCAGCGAGGATGCGGCCTATCTGATCGCGGTCGAGCCCGAGGAGGTCGAGGCGCTGGTGGCCGATGCACTCCGCGAGATCGAGCGGCAGACGCAGGCCGACGTGCTGATCATCGAGGACGAGCCGATCATCGCGATGTACCTGGAGACGATCGTGCGCGATCTCGGCCATGGCGTGACCGGCGTGGCGGTGACGCGCGACGAGGCGGTGAGTCAGGCGATGGCGCGGCGTCCGGGGCTGGTGCTCGCCGACATCCAGCTGGCCGACGACAGCTCGGGCATCGATGCGGTGAAGGACATCCTCGCCCAGTTCGAGGTGCCGGTGATCTTCATCACCGCCTTCCCCGAGCGTCTGCTGACCGGCGAGCGGCCCGAGCCGACCTTCCTGATCACCAAGCCCTTCCAGCGTTCGACCGTGAAGGCGGCGATCGCCCAGGCGCTGTTCTTCGACAGTTCGACGGTTCCCGCCTGACCCCGTTCGGCGAACCGATGCGGGGAGGCGGGAACTGCCTCGGCCTCCCCACGTTGGCACCGCGTAACGAACGGGAGAAGGATTGATGGATGACACGGCTCCCCATCTGTCCCCAACGAAGGCGCGCGCCGGCCGGAAGGCGAACGTGGTGGGCTAT
>DATGEV010000076.1:0-3072 GCA_035309885.1 Sphingomonas sp. | reverse complement strand
CAGCCCGCCAGTGCAGCGCCAGATCACCTCGCCCTCCTCGCGCTCGGCCGCCGAACCGCATTCGGGGCAGGTATGCGGGAATTCGAAGGCCGGGCGCTCCTCGTCGCGGGTCAGCACCTCGACGATCTGCGGGATCACGTCGCCGGCACGCTGGAGGACGACCCGGTCGCCGGGCCGGGCGCCGAGGCGCTCGATCTCATCGGCATTGTGGAGCGTGGCGTTGGTGACGACGACGCCGCCCACCGTCACCGGCTCCAGACGCGCCACGGGGGTCAGCGCGCCGGTGCGGCCGACCTGGATGTCGATCGCGCGGAGCAAAGTCTGGGCGCGCTCGGCAGGGAATTTGTGCGCGATCGCCCAGCGCGGCGCGCGCGCCACCTGCCCCAGCCGCTGCTGCCAGTCGAAGCGGTCCACCTTGTAGACCACGCCGTCGATATCGAACGGCAGATCAGCACGTTGCGACTCGATCTTGCGATAATGGGCGAGCGCCTCGTCGGCGCTTTTGCAACGGACGAACCCGTCCGACACCGGCAGACCGAAAGCCCGGATCGCCTCCATCACCTCGGTCTGCGTCGAGCCCGGAAGCTCGGACACCTCGCCCCAGCCATGCGCCAGGAAGCGGAGCGGGCGCGAGCGCGTCACCTCGGGATCCTTCTGGCGGAGCGAACCGGCGGCGGCGTTGCGCGGGTTGGCGAAGACGCGCTCGCCCGCCAGCTTCTCGTTCAACGCTGCGAAATCGGCCTTGGACATATAGACCTCGCCACGCACCTCGAACACGTCCGGTGCATTCCCTGCGAGCGTCTCGGGAATATCGGCGATGGTGCGGACATTGGCCGTCACATCCTCGCCGATGCTGCCATCGCCGCGCGTCGCCGCCTGCACCAGTCGCCCCTTCTCGTAGCGGAGCGAGCAGGACAGGCCGTCGATCTTGGGCTCGGCGGTGAGCGCCACCTCGGCATCGTCGGGCAGCGCGAGGAAGCGACGGACGCGCCCCACGAACTCGACGACATCCTCGTCAGCGAAGGCATTGTCGAGGCTGAGCATCGGCCGCGCATGCGCCACCTTGGCGAGGTGCCCGGTCGGCGCCGCGCCCACCAGCTTGGACGGAGAATCGGCGCGGACCAGATGGGGATACTGCGCTTCCAGCACGGCATTCTCGCGCATCAGCGCATCATAGTCGGCGTCGGAAATCTCCGGCGCGTCCTGATCGTGATAGAGGCGATTGTGCCGCGCGATCTCGGCGGCGAGAAAGGCAAGCCGCTCGGCGGCGGCGTCTTCGGCGAACAGATCGGGCGCGGTCATGGCCTGAGCGCTACGTCAGCCTTTCGACAGCGACAAGCCTCAACCCAGCCTCGACAACGGCACCAGCAGCGGAACGCCCCCCGCTTCGCCGCGCCACGCCGCGATGCCGTACACCTCGGCCAGCGCCGCATCGGTGAGCACGTCCCCCGGCGCGCCATCGGCCACCAACCGCCCTGCGTCGATCAACAGCAGCCGGTCGCAGAAGCGCGCCGCCACCGAAAGGTCGTGCAGCACGACAATCACCAGCAATCCGGCCTGCGCGCGATTGGCGAGCAACGCCATCACCTCCATTTGATGACCAGGATCGAGCGAGGCGAGCGGCTCGTCCGCGATCAGCGCCGGCGCGCCGGTCGCAAGCGCGCGCGCCAGCATCACGCGCGCCCGCTCGCCGCCCGAAAGTTCCGTGGCAATGCGATGGCGCAGCGCGAGCGTGCCGGTGTCGCGCATCGCCGCCTCGATCGCCGTGCCATCCGCCGCGCCGATCCGCGAGAAAGGTGCGAGATGCGGCAGGCGACCGAGCCCGATCAGCCGCTCGACCGACAAGGGCCAGTGCAGCTCCTGCCCCTGCGGCAGATAGGCGATACGCCGCGCCAGCTCCGGCGCCCGCAACCGGGCGGCGTCGCTGCCGTCGATCAGCACGCGCCCCGCCGCAGGAGGCACGAGAGCGAGCATCGCGCGGGCCAGCGTCGACTTGCCAGCGCCGTTGGGGCCGATGACGCCGATCAACCCTCCCGAGTCCAGCCGCAGGTCGATCCCCGACAGCACGGGCCGGCCGCCGAGCGAAACCTCCAGCCCTTCGCAGACGATGGTCACCACAGCCGGCGCTCCCGCAACAGGTGATGGAGGAAGAAAGGCACGCCCAGAAAGGCGGTCAGCACGCCGAGCTTGAGCGGAGCGGCGGTCGGGATCAACCGCACCGCCACGTCGGCGGCGAGCAGCAGCACCGCGCCCCCGAGCGCTGAGGGCAGCAGCACCGCCGAAGGGCTGCGATCGGTGAACGGCCGCACCAGATGCGGCACGATCAGCCCGATAAAGCCGATCGACCCCGACACCGCGACCGCGCCGCCGACACCGATCGCCAGCGCCAGCAGCAGCCGCAGGCGGACCCGCTTCAGATCGGTGCCGAGCGCCCGCGCACCATCCTCGCCCAGCGACAAGGCATCGAGCGCGCGTCCATCCCAGAACAACAACAGCAGGCCGATCGCGACGCAGGGCAGCGCCACCCACACGTCGCTGAAGGAGCGATCCTCCAGCGATCCGAGCAGCCAGGTGGTGATCTCCATCGCCGCGAACGGATTGGGCGCTAGGTTGAGCGCCAGGCTGATCCCGGCCCCCGCCAGCGCCGCCAGTGCGACGCCGGCCAGGATCAGGCTCAGCGAACTTTCGCTGCGCGCCGACAGGCGGAACAGCGGCACCAGCGCAGCCAGTGCGCTGGCGATCGCGAGCAAAGGCAGAAGCACGGGATGCGCCACGGCCAGCCGCCAGTAGATCGCCACCACCGCGCCCAGCGACGCCGCACCGGACACGCCCAGCACTGCAGGCTCGGCGAGCGGATTGCGCAGATAGCCCTGCAAGGCCGCCCCCCCCGCCCCCAGCATGGCGCCGACCAGCAGGCCAAGCAGCGCACGCGGCAGGCGCAGATCGAACAGGATCGCACGCACGATCGGATCGCCCCTGCCCATGCAGGCATCGATCACCGCCGGGAGCCCGATCGGAACAGGCCCCACCAACAGCGATCCGATGCCCGCAGCAAGCACCAGTATGACAAGA
>DATGEV010000075.1:0-3045 GCA_035309885.1 Sphingomonas sp. | reverse complement strand
TCATAGCCCAGGCCGCGCCCCCGTCGCCATGCGGAAGGCGCGGGTCACGGTGGACACTCTTGGGTCGGCTCGCCATGATGCCGCCGCGGGGAGGGGTGGTCTTGGGGCTCGCGAATCAAGTGCAGACGACGGAAGACTTGGCGGCACGCCGCTACTGGGAAACACGAGCGCGGGACTGGCGCGTCTCGCCGCCGCTGACGCCGGCGCCGGAGGACATTGCCTGGTATGAGGCCACGATCTCGGGTTGTGCGCATGCCCTGGCGGCCCGGCCACTGAGGGCAATCCTGTTGGGCGTGACGCCCGGCATCGCGACCATGCGATGGCCCGCGGGCACATCACTTCTTTCCGTCGATCGGGCGCAAGGCATGGTGGCGCATGTCTGGCCGCGCGCAGGATTCCCGGATGAGACGGAGGTCGTGCGTGCCGATTGGCGTCAGCTGCCGCTCGCCTCGGGCAGCGTCGACCTCGTGGTGGGCGACGGCTGCTATGCCGCTATGGGTAGCCTCGCAAGCGCGCGCCAGCTCAATGGCGAAGTGCGCCGCGTCCTCAAGCATGGCGGCTGGTACTGCACGCGCGCCTTCTGCCGCAGGGATCCCGGCCCCACGACCGACGCGCTCTTCGAGGAGCTCGAAGGCGGAGGCGTCGACAATTTGGACCTCTTCCGCTGGCGCCTCGCCATGGCCGTCCACGGCGATTCCGCGGACGGGGTGACCTTGGGGAAGGTCTGGCGCACTTGGCAGGAGCATGTCCGCGACGTCGAAGCGGACGTGCGGCGCTGGTCGGCGGACCAGCGTCTCAACATGGCCCGCTGGGAGAATGTCGAGGCGCGATTCAGTTTTCCCTCGCTCTCCGAGCTGCGCGCTCTCGCCGAGCCCGGCTTCGATCTCGTCTCCTGTGAATTGCCGGGCTATGCGAGCGCCGAGCACTTTCCCCGTCTGCTGATGCGCGCGCGGGCGTGAGCGCGCCGCCATGACCGTCGACTACATCGCCTATCACGCGCTGACGCGCCCCGACGCCGTCGCGATCATCCACGACGACCGTCGCATCACCTACGCGGATTTTCATCGCGACGTCCGGAGATTCATGAGGGCGGCGCAAGAATTCGACCTCAGCCCCGGCGCATTCGTCGCCGTGGGCTGCGAGGATTTCTACGCGCACTGGCTCCTCTTGCTGGCATTCGAGCGCCTGGGCATCGCCACCGCGTCCCTGGCGCCACACGATGAGGCGCCATCGACCGCGCCGCTCCTCTCGACGATGGATCTGGTCCTGAGCGACACCGAGATCCCCGCCCGGCAAGCCGCCAGCCGGTACCAGCCGATCACCAGCGAGTGGCTCGGCCGGGCCGCCCGGCTACCGCCACTGGATGTAGAGCCATCCTTGCGGCGGAAACCCGACGACGTGATCCGGATCCTGCGGACCTCCGGCACCACTGGCGTCTCGAAACGTATGCTGCTTCGCCGGCGCATGCATGAGGCGCGCCTCGCCAACTGGTCGTGCTTCGGTATCACCCGCCAGGACCGGTACTTCGTCTCGATGCCGTTCACCATGCATGCCACCTATTCGATGGCGACGGCCTACATTCGCGCAGGTGCCATCGCGGTCCAAGACGGCCGGGGCGAGGTCGGCGATGCCCTGATCGCGCATGACATCGATCACGTGATTCTGATGCCAAAGCAACTGCGTCACGTGCTGGACCACTTGCCGGGCGGCAATGCGCGACCGCGTCATCTGATGATTTCCTCGCTCGGCGCGCCGCTTCCGACGGCGCTGCGGGCCAGAGCGCTGTCGCAGCTGGCGGCCGAGGTGCTCGACCTCTACGCCTGCAACGAGGCGGCATTGGTGTCGCTGAAGCAGGGAGAGAGCGGCACCAGCGGGGCGCTTTGGCCGGGCGTCCAGGTCGAGACCCTCGACGAGGGCGGCAATCTTCTGCCGCCGGGCCAGGCAGGGATGATCCGCATCGCCACGGAGGCGATGGTCGAGGGCTATGTCGACGATCCCGAGACGACGGCGCGGATGTTCCGCGACGGCTGGTTCTATCCGGGCGACATCGGCGTACTCGATGGTGGGCGCCGACTCCAGGTGCTTGGGCGGGCCGACGAGTTGCTGAACATCGGGGGCGAGAAATACGCTCCCGAGCACCTGGAGGAGTGGATCATGACCGAGACGGGTATCGACGCCGTGGGGCTCTGCACGATCGCGGATGCCAACGGCGTCGAGCAGCTCTGCATCGCCGTCTCCGGCGCCGTCGCCAAGGACAAACGCGCGCTGGAGCGGATTGCGCAGGTCACGGGCGCCGCTCGCAGCGGCAACGTCACCGTGGTGGGCGTGGACAAGATCCCGCGGACGCCCAACGGGAAGATCCAGCGCGCGCTCCTCAAGAGCGCCGTGCTGGAGGCGCTCCGGCGGGCGGGGGCGATCTAGCGCGGCCACCCGGTCATGTTGTCGGCCACGTAAGTCTCTGGTAATATGTGAAAATTGAGCCCTGGAGGTCTCCCGCACCCGATGCGCATCGCCCCCATCCTGCTGCCGGCTCTCGTGGTCGGCATGCTCTTCATGGCGGCCGACATGGCCGCGGTGAGCCAGACCAAGTCGAACAGCAAAACCTCTCCGCCAGCGGCTCCGGCTGCCCAGGTTCCGCTGAAGGGAGCGACGACGGAGACCGCACCCGCCGCCGAGAATCAGTCGCCGGCCCAGAACTGGGCGAGCCGCTGCGCCTCCGACGGCCGGCAGAGCGGGCTCGACTGCAGCGTCGAGCAGAGCATCATCGAAACCAAGTCACGCCAGCTCCTGATGCAGATCGTGGTGCGCGTGCCGCCTGACACGCGCAAGCCCGTGCTCACCATTCAGCTGCCGCTGGGCCTCTTCCTGCCCGCCGGTGTCATGCTGAAGTTCGACGAGGGCAAGCCCGAGCGCTTCGACGTGCAGACCTGCGATCAGAAGGGCTGCTACCTGCAGATGCCCATCGCGAACGAGATGCTGCAGGAGATGGCGAAGGGCAAGCAGTTGTCGGTGACCTTCCAGAACCTGAGCAAGCAAGACATCGGA
>DATGEV010000074.1:0-6756 GCA_035309885.1 Sphingomonas sp. | reverse complement strand
CCGCTTCTTGGCAGCCCTGCAATCGCGCACAAGGAATCCGCCGCTAGCGGCGGGGGCTGTGGACCTGTGGGGGGAATGAGGCGTGAAGGGTATCGGGGCGGTCGTTGGGCGCCGCCTGCTGGTTTCGGTTTCGCTGCTGGCGGGCGCGTCCGCCGGCCTGCCCGTTCGCGCCGCACTGCCTCCTGCCCCGCCCGCCGACGCCGGCGTGGAGGACGAACAGGACATCGTGGTCAAGGGCCAGCGGCTGCCGGGCGCGGTGGTCGGCGACATCCCGGCCGAGCTGCAATACAGCCCCGCCGACATCCGCGCTTATGGGGTAAGCTCGGTCAGCGACCTGCTCGACGAACTGGCGCCGCAGATCCGCAGCGATCGCGGGCGCGGCGGCGAGGCGCCGGCGGTGCTGCTCAACGGGCGGCGCATCTCGAGCTTTTCCGAGATTCGCGATATCCCGACTGAGGCGATCCTGCGCGTCGACATCCTGCCCGAGGAGGTCGCGCTCAAATATGGCTACTCAGCCGACCAGCGCGTGGTGAACATCGTGCTGCGCCGCCGCTTCCGTGCGATCACCACCGAGGGCGACGGCAGCACCTCCACCGAGGGTGGCGGCGAAAGCGGCACCGGCGATCTCGATCTGCTGCGCATCCACGGCGACAGCCGCTTCAACCTCAACGCCAAATATCAGGACACGGCCTCGCTCACCGAAAGCCAGCGCGACATCCTGTCGACGACGAGCGGCCCGGACGCCATCGACCTCTCGCCCTACCGCACGCTCACCCCGTCGACGCACGACCTGAAGCTCAACTCGGTGTTCGCGCATCCGCTGTCGCAGCGGATCACCGCCACGCTCAACGGCACCTTCGAGCTGTCGAACACCGACACGCTGCGCGGCCTGCCCCTGGCGAGCCTGCAGGCGCCGTCGGCCGATCCGCTGACCCAGAATGTGCAGGCGCTGACCGGGCATCTCGGCTTCAGCCTGAACGGCGACTTCGCCAAGTGGCGGTTGTCCTTCACCGGCAATGTCGATCATGGCGACACCCGCACCCAGACCGGAGCCGACATGTCGACAGTGCAGGCCGCCCACGCCCGCGCACTATCCAACACCGGCAACATCCAGTTCGTCGCCAACGGCCCGTTCGTCAGCCTGCCCGCCGGTCCGCTGTCGAGCAGCGTGAAGGTCGGCTGGGAGGCGAGCGGCTTCGACTCCAGCTCAATGCGCGGCGGGATCGAGCAGTCCGCCTCGCTCTCGCGCCGCAACGCCAATGGCGAGCTCAGCCTCGATCTGCCGCTCACCAGCCGCAGCCATCATGTGCTGGGCGCGATCGGCAACCTGTCGGCCAATTTCAACGCCGCGGCCAACCATCTTTCGGACTTCGGCACGCTCACCACCACCGGCTATGGGCTCAACTGGACACCGCGCGACGGGATCGAGCTGATCGCTTCCACCTCCCATGACGAGGGCGCGCCGACGGTGCAGCAGCTCGGCAACCCGGTGGTGGTGACGCCCGACGTGCGCGTGTTCGACTATCGCACCGGGCAGACGGTCGACGTGTCGGAGACGGCGGGCGGCAACCCCTCGCTCCACGCTGACCGCCGCCGGGTCGACAAGCTGGGGCTGACGCTGAAGCCGCTCCACGCGACCGACCTCACCATCACCGCCAACTACATCCACAGCCGCATCCGCAACGCGATCGCCGCCTTCCCCTCGCCCACGGCAGCGATCGAGGCGGCCTTCCCCGATCGCTTCACCCGCGACGCCGACGGCAATCTGGAGCGGATCGACGTCCGCCCGATCAACTTCGCCCGCGAGGACCGGCAGGAGCTGCGCTGGGGCATCAACTTCACCCAGAAACTCAAGAGTTCGCGCAAGCTGCTCGATGCCTATCGCGCGCTCCGTCAGCAGGCGGGCGGCTCACCCTTCGGTGGACGCGGGCTCGGCGCGGGCGGTGGCGATCGCCCCACTGGCGGACGGGGCGGCTTCGGCGGGCGCAGTGCGGCACAGGGCGGCCGGCTGCAGATCTCGCTCTACCACACCTGGTATTTCCGCGACGACATCCTGATCCGCGATGGCGGCCCGCGGCTCGACCTGCTCGACGGCGGCACCACTGGATCGGGCGGCGGCCAGCCACGCCACGAGCTGGAGCTGCAGGCAGGCCTCACCAACAACGGCATCGGTGTGCGCCTGACCGGCAAGTGGCAGAGCCCAACCACGGTGACCGGTGGTGTCGGCACCGCCACCGGCGATCTGCACTTCTCCGGCCTGGCAACCGCCAACCTGCGGCTGTTCGCCGATCTCGGCCAGCAGCCCTCGCTGGTGAAGCATCGCTGGGCGCGAGGCACGCGCGTGACGTTGTCGGTGACCAACCTGCTCGACAGCCGCCAGCATGTCCGCGACGCCAACGGCCTGACGCCGCTGAGCTACCAATCGGCCTATCTCGATCCGATGGGGCGAACGATCAGGTTCAGCCTGCGCAAGCTGTTCTTCTAGCGCGCGACGGCTAGCACCATCGTCGGATTGGGCACGAGCAGCCGGGCGGCGACACGGTGCGGCAAATGCCGCACCACGCCGAGCCGATCGAGGAGGCTCCCAAGCACGCTGGGCGACGACGGATAGCGTTCGACGATGCGAAGGCCTGCGTTCGCCGGGCCTTCCGGTATCAGCACAAGGCCACCGGGCACACCTTCTCCGGTAACGACATGGTCGAGGCCGTGCCAGCCGAGCGGGATCAGCGCGCGGTGGTGGGTTTCGGCATCGGTCGCGATCGTCTCGCCCGGATGGCGCTCGGCCGCCAGCAGCAGCGCCTCGGCGGGCCAGCGGGGATGCTGGTTCTCGACGCTCAGCATCGACGCGTTGGCGCCGAGCGTGATCGCCAGCAACACGGCGCGGGGCGCGGGGCGCATCCCGTCGAGCCAGATCGCGACCGCCAGCGCGGCGGCGATCGCCGGCAGCATGAAGTAGCGCGGGTTGAGCACCAGCTTGGTGGTGAGCGCTCCGACCAGCAGGAAGGTCGCCAGCGCGAACGCCACGACCACCAACATGCGCGCCCTCCCCTCACGATCGAGGCGGCGATGGAAACGCCATGCCAGCGCCGCCCCCGCCAGCCAGAAGACCAGCGCAAAGTCGTCATTGACCAGCAGCACCAGCAACGGATCGATCGGCGGATACAGGAGGACATTGCCCTCCAGATTGGCGGCGCGGTCGATATGGCCGTCATGATGGAAGGCCAGCGTCCAGCGATGCAGCGGATCGCCGGTCAGCGCATATTGGAAGGCGGCCTCACCCGCGAGCAGGCCGGCGCAGGCGAGCGTCATCACGATCAGCGCGCGGCGCGGGATCGGCCGACCCGCCAGGAACAGCGGCACGACGCCGAACAGCGCGAGCGCGGTCGTCTCGCGGCACAGGATCGCGCCGCCGAACGCGAGCCCGGCGACGGCCGGCCGCCAGCCTCCCGCCTGGCCGGCCGCACTATCGCCCGCAAGCGCGATGCCCAGGATCAGGAAGCTCGCCTCGGCCAGATCGCACGACACGGTGGTGGCGTTGGTGACCACCACCGGCATCGTCGCCATCAACAGCGCCGCAATCCAGCCGGCGCGCGAGCCCGCGATCCGTGCGGCGAGCCCCCGCACGCTCGCCACGAACACCACGTACCAGCCAAGCGCCGTGGCCCCCATCGCGGTGGCGCCCTTGCCGAGCAACGCGATCATACCGGCCAGCGACAGGATCAACGGAAAACGCGTCGCCCAATGATCGTCGCCCGCCACCGGCGGATGATCGAGCCAGCGCAACGCCGCCTCATAATAGTTCGCATCGTCGGACGCCGAATAGCCGACCCAGCCGATCCCGATCGCCACTATGCCTGCCATCCCGACCAGCAGCGCCCAGCCGATACCGCCTGCAGGCGATCGAACGGCACGTCGGAATCGTAGCGGCGATACGAACGAAGTGGCCATGGATCGCGCATAGCCGGCCGGGGTTAACAAGCCGATGGGCGATCGCCACATCGGACCCGACGCTGCCCACATGCCAAGGAGCTGCCGCATGTCCATCAAACCGATCCGGATCCCGGGAGAGGACCACCCCATCCACATCGCGCCCAGCGGCACGCATGTCGTGGTACGGCACGGCGGCCAGGTGATCGCCGACACGCGCGAGGCGCTGGTGCTACGCGAGGCGAGCTATCCGCCGGTGCTCTACATCCCGCGCCGCGATGCCGACTTGGCGCTGCTCGAGCGCACCGAACACTCCACCTATTGCCCCTATAAGGGCGACGCGGCCTATTACAGTATCGTCACGGGCGACGGCGCGCCGTCGGTCAACGCGATCTGGACCTATGAAGCCCCCCATTCGGCGGTCGCCGAAATCCGCGACCATCTGGCTTTCTACGCCGATCGGGTCGATTCGATCGTCGAGGAGTGAACGCCCCAGGCGGTGGACGCCTCCGCGCGCTGACCTTCGTCGAACTCGGCAGACCGTTCGTCGCTGCCGACCGTCGCTGATGGAGCAGCGGCGACCGCCCGTCGAACGACCCGCGCACCCGATCCGGCCTTTCGCCTAACTGGCTCCAGCGACGACGCAACACAGATCGTCGCGGGGGGTGCCGGGATCCTTTCCTCGGCCCCATTTCGAGGAGCATGGATCATGGTTAACCGGTTCATCCGCAAAGCCGTTTCCGTTGCGTTTTCGGGCGCCGTCTCGGTCGCCGCGTTCGCTCTCCCCTTCGCCGCCATGGCCGCCCCGTCGGGCGGGCAGAGCGCCGTGGTTCGCTACGCCGACCTGGATTTGGCGAGCGACGCCGGCACGCAGACGCTGCAGGCCCGCATCGATCGCGCGGCGCGCGCCGTCTGCGGCAGTGCCGACATCCGCGACCTGTCCGCGATGAGCGAAATCCAGAACTGCCGTCAGGTCGCGCTCAACAGCGCCGCGCCGCAGGTCGAGGTGGCCATCGCCCAGGCGCGCAACGGTCGTGCCTTTGCCGCCAACGACGTCAAGGTCTCGCCGCTCCACTGACACCTGCTCGTCCTGCCCATGCGCCTTCCGGGGTTTCCTTCCCGGAAGGCGCATCGCGTTCGCAAAAGCTCAGCGTCCCGCCAGCGCCTTGGCGGCAGCGAGGAAACTCCGCCCGATCCGCACATCCGCCCCGTCGACGAGGCTCGCATACCAAGTGCCGAGCTTGTCGTGGTGCAGCTTGGCGATGAAATCGCGCCGCACGATGGTGGAGCGGTGCAGCCGGATGAATTGGGTAGGATCGAGCTTCTGCTCCAGCGCGCTGATCGTCTGGTGGAGGAGGAAGCTGCGCGAGCCCAGATGCAGCCGCATATAATCCCGCTCGGCCTCGATCCGGTCGATCGCGGACGCCGAGATGCGGATCATCTCCGATCGATGCGGCACCCAGAATTCCTCGGTCCACCGCCCCGTCGACGTCGCCGGCGCGGCCGGCGAGCGTATCGTCTCGGTCACGCGCGCGATCGCCTTGGACAGCCGCTCGGGCGAGACGGGCTTCAACAGATAGTCGACGGCCGCGACATCGAACGCCGAGACGGCGAATTGATCATAAGCGGTGCAGAAGACGATCGCCGGGCGCGGCACCTGCCCTTCAAGCGCCTGCGCGACGCCCAGACCGTCCAGCCCGGGCATCGAGATGTCCAAAAACACCAGCTCGGGCGACAGCGCCTCGATCAAGCGGAGCGCCGCCTCGCCGTCCGAGGCGGTGCCGATCAACGCGATCCCCTGCGTCTGCGCGCAGAGAATCTGGAGCCGCTCGACCGCGAGCGGTTCGTCATCCACGATCAGGGTGCGCAGCGCCGCCTCAGCAGCAGGCATTGCGGACCAGCGGCATGGTGAGCGTCACGGCAAATCCTCCGCCCGGCTTGGTACTCCACCGGCAATCCCCCGCGTCGCCGAAGCGGGCGATCAGCCGATCGCGCACATTCTGCAATCCTACCCCGGTGCCCGCGTCATGGCCATTCATGATCGGCGCGGGATTGCCGTCATCCTCCACCACCAACGCCAGCCCGGCGGACTGCTCTGTCGCGCGGATGCGGATCGTCACCGGGCGCTTGGCCCGCGACACGCCATATTTCACGGCATTTTCGACCAGCGGCTGGAGGATCAGCCCGGGCACGCAGGCGTCGCGCAGCGTCTCGGGCACGTCGATGTCGACCACCAGCCGCTCGGGAAAGCGCACCGTCTCGATGTCGAGATAGAGCCGCTGGAGGAAGATCTCCTCGGAGAGCGGCACGTCGTCGGACGGATCGCCGGTCAGGCTGGTGCGGAAGAAGGTGGAGAGATTGATGATCATCCGCTCGGCCTCGTCGCGCTTGCCGGTGAGCACCAGCGAGGACAGCGAGTTGAGCGTGTTGAACAGGAAATGCGGGTTCACCTGATAGCGCAGCGCACGCAGCTCCGCCGCCTGGGTGGCAGCGCGCAACTTGGCGGTGCGCCGCTCCAGCGCCCCTACTTCGGCCGCGTAGCACAGCGCGAGATAGAGCGCGGCCCAGGCGACGAAGAAGAAATAGCCGTTCACCGATGTATCGGCGATCGACTGGAGCGGCGTCATGTTCTCCTCGTCGTGCTGCATCTGGCCGACCGGGACCGTCTGCGATGGAGCCGCCGGCGGGGCGGACGCCATCGGCACGGCGGTCGAGGCGCCGACACCAGGCGCCGGCGGGACGGGCGCCGTCGGCGGGGTATGCGCCGTATTCCATGTCACATGGTGCTTCATGTCTGACATGGGCCAGTGGTAGAAGATGAGCCAGTTC
>DATGEV010000073.1:0-2059 GCA_035309885.1 Sphingomonas sp. | reverse complement strand
CTATCGTTATGGAGGCAGAAATGGTCGGCGTTGCTTCTCCTCCAGACCGAGACCGCAATCGCGCCGTCCCCATCTGCCGACCAGCGGCTGCTTCGACCGGTGCCGCCAGCAGTGTGCAACCCGTCCCCCAACGAAATCGTCGTGTGCGGAAGGGACGCGGATACCTATCGATTGCCGAAGGTCGGTGCCGCGCAGGAGGTGAGCGGACCACCCACGGCAGAGTGGGGATTGTTCGGTAAGGCGACGCTCGGCATGCATGGCAGCGAGCGGACCGTTGGAGGCTTCACGGCTCCCGCCGCGATGGCGACGATCAAGATGCCATTCTAGGCCATCTGCGCCCAGCGGCCGTTCTCGTCCTGCTTCCAGTAGCGTGGCTCCACGCCGTCGCGGCCGTTGACGCTGCGCCAGGCCGCACGGGCGGCATCGATGGATTGGTCGTCGAAGAAATGGAAAGCGCGCTCGAAGCCCGTCGCCTCCTCGCGCCACAGGCCGTCCACCAGCGCAATATGGCGCGCGCCGTTCGTTGCCTCACAATCCAGCGCGATCAGCACCGGCTGGTCCGCCCCGTCGCGTCCGTGCGGCAGGAAGGCGTCGACAGCCCTGTCCCACAGCGCGCGGTCGATCATCTCGGCCTGCGCCTCGTCGCCGGTCACGACGAGGACGCGACCGCCGCTCGCCAGCACGCGGGTTACGATGCTCATGAGGACTGCGGGCAGCGGATCGCGGCCGAGATGATAGAAATCGACCTGCACGCGACCCGCCGCCCCTGGTGTATCAGCGCTGCTCGAAATGATCGGCGACGAAGCGGTCGATCAGGCGCACGCCAAAGCCGGTCGCGCCCTTGTCCCAGGTCGGGCCAGCCTTGGCCGCCCAGACCATACCCGCAATATCGAGATGCGCCCACTTCACGCCGTCCTCGATATAGCGCTTGAGGAACTGCGCCGCAGTGATCGAGCCGCCGAAGCGCGGACCGATATTCTTCATGTCCGCGATCGGGCTGTCGATCAGCTTGTCATAGGCCTCGGAGAGCGGGAAGCGCCACAGCGGATCACCCGCCGCCTTGGCGGAGGCGATCAGTTGGTCGGCGAGGCCATCGTCGTTCGAGAAGATGCCGCCATGCTCATGGCCGAGCGAGATGATCATCGCGCCGGTCAGCGTCGCAAGATCGACCACGGTCTTCACGCCATAGGTCTTTTGCACCCAGGTCAGCGCGTCGCAGAGCACCAGGCGACCTTCGGCGTCGGTGTTGAGCACCTCGATGGTCTGGCCGGACATCGACGTCACGACGTCACCCGGACGCTGGGCGTTGCCGTCTGGCATGTTCTCGACGAGGCCACACACGCCAATGACGTGGGCCTTCGCCTTGCGTCCAGCGAGCGCCATCATCGCGCCGACGACGGCACCCGCACCGCCCATATCCCACTTCATGTCCTCCATGCCGGGCCCGGGCTTGAGCGAGATGCCACCGGTGTCGAAGGTGACGCCCTTGCCCACGAAGGCGATCGGATCGACGTCCGCGCCCTTCCAGCGCATCGCCAGAAGGCGAGCCGGACGGCGCGAACCTTGCGCCACGCCGAGCAGCGCGCCCATGCCGAGCTTGGCCATTTCCTCAGGGCCGAGCACTGTGATCTCGACACCCAGCGCCTTGAGGCGCTCGCAGCGCTCCACGAAGCTCTCGGGGTAGATGATGTTAGCCGGCTCGGTGACGAGTTCACGGGTGAAGGCGACACCGTCGGCGATCGCCTTGAGGTGGGCCCAGGCCGCGTTCGCGCCTCCGCCCGCACCAACCACGACGATTTCTTCGAGGCTCGGCTTCTGCTCCGCCTTGAGTTTGGTCCGGTGGACATCGTAGCGCCAGTTGCGAAGAACGGCTCCATAAGCAATCCGCGCCGCGCGCTCGTCGCTGGTGCGGAGGCCCGTCACGTCGATCACCAGCGTCGTTTCGCCGGACAGCTGGAGACGCCCGACCAGCGCGCCGCCGGCACGCTCGAACAGCGCGTCCGAATCCCCTTCGCCCAGACCGGCCAGCACAACGCGGCGGGCGGTGGTGCCGTTCGGA
>DATGEV010000072.1:0-3573 GCA_035309885.1 Sphingomonas sp. | reverse complement strand
CGCCGGCGCCGATCGGTTGCGCCGTCCGATAGTCGGCGAGGATCTGCCCGGGATCGCGGCGCGGCACCGCGTCGGCGAAGGTCTTGCTGTCGGGAAAGACGCGGGCGAGCTGCACCGCGCGGAAAAGCGGGCCGTAAATGTCGGCCGGGGTCGCAACGATCGGTCCCGACATGTCCGCGAAGCTCGCCGCGTCGGGCAGGTGGTGGGCCGATGGCGCGGGCGCGGCCGTCGCGGCGCCGGCCGCGCCCAGCAGCGCCAGATGGCATAGCAACAGGGAAGGGAGCGGCCAGCAACGATGTCCGGCCGGGATTCGGGACGACATGCGCCGATCCTGCCGCTCCGCGTCGCACTTGGCCAGTCCGGCGCGGTGGTAACGGTCGTTACGCGTCGTTGCTGCCATGCCCGTCGAGTGTGACGCGGCGCGTTGCCAGCCGCTCGGCTTCGGCGATGTCGTGGGTGACGTAGAGGATGGGGATGCCCAGTTCATCGCGAACACGCTCGATCAGCGTCATGATCTCGGCGCGGCGGGCCATGTCGAGCGAGGAGAGCGGTTCATCCATCAGCAGCGAGCGCGGACCCGACAGTAGGGCCCGGCCCAGCGCCACACGCTGCGCCTCGCCGCCCGACAGCGAGCGCGGCCAGCGATCGAGCAGATGGCCGATGCCAAGCAAGGCCGCCACCTCGTCCAGCCCAATCCAGCGGTCAGCCGGCGCGGCGAGGCGGTGGCCGTAGAGCAGGTTGGCGCGCACCCGCCGATGGGGGAACAACCGCGCGTCCTGAAACACCATCCCGATGCGACGGCGATCGGGCGGCAGGTCGATGCCGGCCGCCTTGTCGAACAGGGTGACGCCACCGACGCAGACATGCCCCCGATCGGGGCGGAGCAGCCCCGCCATCATCGCCAGCACCGAGCTCTTGCCCGCGCCCGACGGCCCGGTCAGCGCGGTCAGCCCCCCACCGACCGAGAAGCGCGTGGCGATGGTGGCGTCGCCGAGCCGGCGGGCGACATCGATGTCAAAGGACATGGCGGCCGCTCCCGAAGGCGTCCCGGCGATTGAGCCATTCGGAGACGACCAGCGCCGCCAGCGACAGTGCCACCGAGATCACCGCCAGCCGCGCCACCGCGGTATCTCCGCCGGGCGACTGCAACGCCGAATAGATGGCGAGCGGCAGCGTGCGCGTCTCGCCGGGGATGTTGGAGACGAAGGTGATGGTGGCGCCGAACTCTCCGATCGAGCGGGCAAAGCCCAGCACCAGCGCCGCCAGTATGCCGGGCATCGACAAGGGCAGGGTGACGGTGGCGAAGGCGTGCCAGGGGCCGGCGCCGAGGGTGCGCGCGGCGCCCTCCAGCCGGCGGTCGACGGCCTCGATCGACAGTCGGATCGCGCGCACCATCAGCGGCAGTGCCATGATCGCGGCGGCGAGCGCGGCGCCGGTCCAGCGGAAGATCAGGGTGATGTCGAACCAGTCATGCAGCCGCGCGCCGATCGGCCCATGGAGTCCGAAGCCGATCAGCAGCAGCCAGCCCGTCACGACCGGCGGCAGCACCAGCGGCAGATGGACCAGCCCGTCGAGCACCGCCTTGCCGGGGAAGCGCCCGCGCGCCAGCAGATAGGCGAGCGCGAACGACAGCGGCAGCGCCAGCCCTATCGCCACGCCGCTGACCTTGAGCGACAGGCGGACGATCTCCCATTCGTCGGCGGTCAACAGCACGCTTGTGGTCGGTGCGGCAGGAAGCCGTAGCTGCGGAAGATCGCGCGCCCGGCCGCCGAGATCAGGAACAGGCGGAAACCCTCGGCTTCGCTGCTCGTCGAGGTTGTCATCCGGGCGATCGGATAAGTGATCGGCGGGTGCGTCGCCTCGGGGAATACGCCGATGATGCGGACCGTCTTGGAGGCCTTGGCATCGGTTTCATAGACGATGCCATAAGGTGCCTCGCCGCGCTCGACGAACGCCAGCGCCGCGCGCACGCTGTCGCCGCGGGCCACCTTGGCCTGCACCTGCGGCCAGACGCCGAGCGCGGTGAGCGCCGCCTTGCCATATTTGCCGGCGGGCACCGAGTCCGGGTCCGCCATCGCCAGCGGCCCGTCGCCCAGCGCCTGGGCGAGGGGCATGCCCTTGCGGATGGGCAGGTCGCCCCGGCTGGTTGCCGGTGCGATCAGCACCAGCCGGTTGGCGAGGAAGGAGACGCGCGTGCCGGGCGCGACATGGCCGCTCTTCTGCACATCGTCCATCCAGGGCTCGTCGGCCGAGATGAACAGGTCGGCGGGCGCGCCGGCATCGATCTGGCGCGCCAGCGCGGAGGAGGCGGCGAAGGAGAGGGTTGGCTTGGCATGGCCGCTCTTCGTCCAGGCGTCGCCGGCGGCGGTGAGCGATTCCTGCAGGCTCGCGGCGGCCAGCACCAGTGGCGGCTTGCCCTTTTGCGCGGCTGCGGGGGCCAGCGTGATCGCCGCCGCCGCCAGCCCCAAAAAGGCCCGTCGCATCATCCCCTGCCGCATCGTGGCCTCCCGTATTGCCTATATCTGACGATATATAGCGTAGTGGGCGGCGTCATCAGCAATTCCCATCGAACGCACGGCGCGGAAAGCGACGCGGCGTCACGCAGGGCGTCGCGCGGTGGGTTGACGTCGCCGCGGTGGCGATGGCAGGGAGGGCGCGCTCCGGGCACGCCCGGGGATGCGGGTGTAGCTCAATGGTAGAGCAGAAGCTTCCCAAGCTTACGACGAGGGTTCGATTCCCTTCACCCGCTCCAATCGTTCGCCTGGCTTAGCGGCGGATATTTTCCGGCAGCGTCATCTCGGAAATCGGCTCGAACTGGCCGAGCTTGCAGCTGATCGTCTGCGCGGGGCCGCCCCCGATCAGGCCGAGCGCGACGCCATCATGGTCGACCATCTCGACCGTGTCGCCTTCGCACAGCTCCTCGCCGTTGGTCGAGCGCAGCTTGAGTTTGTTCAAATTGTTTATGCGACGCAGATTCTCGCACTCCTGAGGCAAGCGATTGCGCCAGGCCGTGCCGCCGCCGCCGTGGAAGATCAGCCTGTCATCGGTTTCGGCGGTCTCGTCGCGGATCGCGTGCAGGCTGATGCACTGGCGCGTGCCGGACGAGAGTCGCTCGTGGCGGGCGCCGGCAGGCGCGGTCGCGGCGAGCGCGAGCGTCAGCGCCAGAGTGGCAAGGGGCAGGGCGCGCATGGTTCAATCCTTTTACAGCGACGGATGATCCCTCGCGAAGGAATGTTACAGTTCGGCGTCGCGTGCGCGCAACCGCAACCCGATCGGCCCGGATCAGACCGCGACGGGGGCCGCGATATGCGGGTGGGGATCATAGTCCACCACTTCGAAATCCTCGATGCGATAGTCGAAGATCGAGGCGGGCTTGCGCAGGATGTGCAGCTTGGGCTGCCCACGCGGCGTGCGCGTGAGCTGCTCGGCCACGAGATGCTCGTGGTTGAGATAGACATGCGCGTCGCCCGCGCTCCACACCAGCTCGTCGGGCTCGAGGTCGCACTGTTGCGCCAGCATGCGGATCAGCAGCGCTGCCGAGAAGGCGTTGAAGGCATAGCCCAGCCCGAGGTC
>DATGEV010000071.1:0-10381 GCA_035309885.1 Sphingomonas sp. | reverse complement strand
GCGCACGCTGACGCCGGTGAGCGGCATCTGCGACCGCGCCGCCTCCAGCCCGACCGCGAGGCCGGCATGCGTGCCGGCGCTGCCGCTCGCGCAGACCACCGCGTCGAACGCCACGCCCATGTCCACCGACTGTGCCACGATCTCGCCCGCGCAGGCGACATAGCCCAGCGCGCCGAGCGGATTGGAACCGCCGCCGGGGATCACATAGGGTTTGCGCCCCGCTGCGGCGAGGCCGGCGGCGATACGTGCCATGCCGGCGGCGAGATCGGTGCCGGCCGGCACCCGCTCGATCGATTCGACGCCGAGCAGATCAAACAGCAAATGATTGCCGGTACCGTCGGGATCGAAGCTGCCGGGCACGCGCTCCTCGATCAGCAGGCGGCATTTCAGCCCCTCCTTCACCGCCGCCGCTGCGGTCAGCCGGCAGTGATTCGATTGCGGCGCGCCGGTGGTGACGAGCGTGTCGGCGCCCTGCGCCAGCGCATCGGCGACGAGAAATTCGAGCTTGCGCGTCTTGTTGCCGCCTGCCGCAAGGCCGAGTTGGTCGTCGCGCTTGATCCAGATTGTCGGCCCGCCCAGTGCCGTGGACAGACGATCGAGCCGTTCGATGGCGGTATAACCGGAGGTGTAACGACGTCTCGGAAAGCGAGCGATGCTCATCACGCGAACACTCCGTCAAGGGGACAGCCCCGCCGGCATGGCCTGCCGCCGGGCCATCCGCAAGCCCGTCGTCTTGCCGGATCGCATACCGCGCACCCCTCCCGAAACGGGACGAGGTGGACGAAACTACACGCTTCTTTAGGGCGGGATGACGATAAGCCCCGGCTTCGCGAGCCGCCCGGCCCCGTGCCGGACGGCCCGTCCCTCACCAAGCGGACCGATACCGATGGACCTGCCCCTGATCCGCCCCCATCCGCCCAGGCTCAGCCAGCTGACCGCCGGACTGGAGGCGATCGAGGCATCGGGCAGCTTCAGCAACAACGGGCCGGTCGCCCGCCGCTTCGAGCGCGAGGCGACCGAGATCCTGTTCGGCGGACGCGGCGCCTGCCTCGCCGTCGCCAACGCCACGCTCGGGCTGATGCTGGCGCTGCGCTACGCGACGCTGGGGCAGGAGGAAGGGCGCAAGCTCGCCCTGATGCCCGCCTTCACCTTCGCCGCCACCGGCCATGCCGCGTTCTGGGCGGGGCTCACCCCGCTGCTGGCGGATTGCGATCCCGATGACTGGGCGCTCTGCCCGGTGGCCGAGGAGCGCCTGCTCGCCGAACATGGCCGCCGCGTCGCCGCGGTGGTGCCCTATGCCACCTTCGGCAATGCGATCGATCTCGAACGCTATGCCTGGCTCGCACGGCGGCACGATGTCGCGGTGGTGGTCGACGCCGCCGCCTCCTTGGGCTCGCTCGATGCCGAGGGGCGCGGCTTCGGCACCGACTGCCCCTTCCCCGTCGTGTATTCGATGCACGCGACAAAGACCTTCGCGACATCCGAAGGCGGGCTGATCCACTGCGCCGACGCAGCCCAGATCGAGAAGCTGCGCGCGATGGCCAATTTCGGTTTCGAGGCGGGCCGTGCCGCGACACTGCCGGGGCTCAACGCCAAGCTTGCCGAAATCTCCGCGCTGGTGGCCGAGGCCAAGCTCGGCGAGATCGGCCGCATCGCCGCGCACCGCGAGGCGCTGGCCGAGCGCTACCGCGAACGCCTCGCCGCCTTCTCGCTGCAGCGGCCGCGCGGGCACGCGCAGGCGATGCAATTCATGGCGGTGCTGCTGCCCCGCGCGCTCGCCCCGCACCGGGCCCGGATTATCGCCATGCTGGCCGAGACCGGGATCGGATCGGGCACCTATTTCAGCCCGCATCTGGGCGAGCAGCCCTATTTCCGCGAAGCCTGCGTGATCGACGCGCTGCCGGTCACCGACGACATCGCCGCGCGCATGCTGGTGCTGCCGGTCACCGACAACATGACCTCCACCGACGTCGACCGTGTCGCCGGCGCGCTGATCGCGATCTGCGAGACGCTGCCGCGCAGCCTCGCCTCCGTCGCCGCAACCCCGCGCGACCGCGTGCTGGGCGCGGTGGTGGTGGGCGGCGGGCCGGGCGGCACCGCTTTGCTCTGCGCCGCCGGCAAGGTGGGCCGGCTCGACACGCTCGCCCGCGCCGGCATCGCCATCATCGACCGGGGCGAGGCGATCGGCGCCGGCCGGCTCGGCCGCTACGCGATCACGTCGGACAGCACGGCCGAAACCTTCCTCACCGCCGACGGCGCGCTGCCCGCCGGGCTCGGCATCGCCGACGAGGCGGTCGGCCACGCCATCGCCGAGCACAAGGGGGCGCTCGGCGTGCCGCTGCATAAGGTCGGCGCCTATCTCGACCGGCTCGGCGCGGTACTGGGGCAGCGGCTGCAGGCGCTGGGTGGCGACATCCTGGGCGGCCACGAAGTCGTCTCAGCGCAACGCACCGCCGACGGGCTGTGGCGCACCCGCGCGCGGCGCATCGCCGATGGCGGATCGATCGAGCTGCTGTCGCACAGCCTCGTCATCGCCACCGGGGGCCATCAGCCGCCGATCCGGCTGGCCGAGCAGCAGGTTGCCGGCGCTTCGCTGGTCGAACGCTGCGGCGATCGGCTGATCCAGTCCGACACGCTGCTCACCGAAGGCGGGCTCGAGGCGATCCGTGAGCGCCTGCCGCAGGACCGCCCCGTCCGGATCGCCATCGTCGGCGGATCGACCAGCGCGGTCACAGCCGCCGTCCGCCTGCTCAAGGCGAGCCCGGCGCTGCCGCTCGGCCCCGGCGCGGTCAGCCTGCTCCACCGCCGGCCGCTCCGCCCTTTCTACCCCTCCGCCGAAGCCGCGCGCGCCGACGGCTACACCGATTTCGGGCCCGACGACATCTGCCCGATCTCGGGCTTCGTCTATCGCCTCGCCGGCTTCCGGCTCGAGGCGCGCGAGCTGGTGGTCCACGCGCTCGGCATCGGCGGCCGCGTCGGCGATCCCCGCCTGCGCCTCCACCGTCTCGGCGATGCCGAAGACGCCGTGGCCGCCTCGATCCTCGACGATGCGGACCTTGTCGTCGCCGCTCTCGGCTACCAGCCATATGCGCTGCCGCTGATCGATGCACGCGGCCGCGCCATCCGGCTGCGCTGCGAAGGCCCGGTGCGCGAGGCGATGGTCGACGATCTGTGCCGCGTGGTCGATCCAGGCGGGATCGCGGTGCCGGGCGTGTTCGGCATCGGGCTTGCCGCCGGATTCGTGCCGCATGGCCGGTTGGGCGGCGAAGCGAGCTTCCGTGGCCAGGCCAACGGCCTGTGGCTCTGGCAGAACGATGTCGGCCAGCTCATCGTCGAGCAGATCCTGTCCGCCTGCCCGGCGGCGGGCGTACAACGCGCGGTGGCATGACCCCAGACACGCCGACGATCAGCCCGACCATCAGCGTGGTGATGGCGACCTATAACGGCGCCGCCTACCTCCGCGACACGATCGACAGCCTGTTCACCCAGACCATGCCCGACTTCGAGATTGTCGTCGTGGACGACTGTTCGAAGGACGACACGCTGGCCGTGCTCGCCGCGATCGACGATCCACGCCTGAGAGTCTTCCGCGCCAGGCGCAATGGCGGGCCCGCAGTGGCGCGCACCATCGCCATGGGCCATGCGCGCGGGCACTTCATCGCCGGGCTCGACCAGGACGATCTCTGCCACCCCGATCGCTTCGCGCGCCAGCTCGCCTATCTCGACGCGCATCGCGACGTGGTGCTGGTCGGGTCGGCGATCGAGATGTTCGAGGGGGAGCGGGTGTGCCGCGGCCCCTTCCCCGGCCTCGTCGATCCCGATGCGATCGACTGGGCGATGCTGCTGGTCAATCCGATTGCCTGGTCGACTGTGCTGATGCGCGGCGAGGCGGCGCGCGCACTCTCCCCTTTCGAGCGTGACGAATACCGATTCGCCGAGGATTTCGATCTCTACCACCGTATCCGCGCGCACGGCCGGCTGGGGCGGATCGCCAAGCCGCTGGTGCGCTATCGCCTGCATTCCGGCAGCGCATCGCAGACCTTCGAGGAGGGCATGATCGCCGCGGCAGCCAAGGTGCTCGCCGATCGCTACGGCACGCTGTTCGGTGCGGCGACGCTGGACGCGGCGACGCTGATGAGCCGCCACGCCAGCGCGCGCCACGCGCCGCCCGACGCCGCTACGCTGACCCGCTGCGGCGCGGTGATCGAGCGCCTGCTGGAGGCCTTTGGCGATGGCGCGCTCGGCTATGCCCGGCCGAGCGCGTCGCGGTTGTGGTGGCAGATCGCCAGCGCGGGGTTGCGCGCCGGCCATTATGGCGTGGCCGATCTGCTGCGCGCCCGGCCGGCGTTCGCGCGGATGAGTGATGCGCGCCATCGCGCGGTGGGGGATGCCGCGATCGGCGCGGCACGGAGAATCGGCCGGCGCGCCTGACCGGCCCGCTCAGCCCGGCCACCCAAGGGGTTGCCGGTCGGATCACATCCGATGTTCAGAAAAAATGGTGCGGTCGAGAAGACTCGAACTTCCACGGCCTTTCGGCCACAGCGACCTCAACGCTGCGCGTCTACCAATTCCGCCACGACCGCACGTCGATTGCCCGCCTTGTCCCCTCTGCTAGAAGGGCCCGGCGGCTGGTAGGCGCGTGCCTCTAGCAAAGGCTTTCCGAGCACGCAATGCGCTTCTTCAGCTTTTTTGCTCAATGCTCCGTCGTGTCGGCGAAGCTGAGATTCAGCGCCTTCGATCCGCGCGGCACATCGACCTCCGCGCTGTCGAAATCGGCCGAGCCCTTGGCCGGCAGCGCACGCACCGGCGCGTTGATCGTCCAGCCATAGACCACCCGGCCCGAACCGTCGCGGAGCTCGGCACGGATATCGGGGACTGGCTGGCGCGCAGCGGTGGGATTCACGATGCGGCCGGAGACCGCGAACAGCTCATTGCCGCTCGCTAGCGTCCGCCGCTCGGGCTTGCGCACCACCTGGAGCATCAGCGGGCTCTCGGCCTTGCCCTTGGTCCAGCCCGCCACCAGACGCGGCCCGAACCAGGCGACCGTCCCCGCCGCGACCAGCAGCAGCACCGCCGCCAGCACCGCAAGCAGTGTCATCACCTTCATCCGGTTGCGGCGCGGGCGGAAGGGCGGGGTCGGCGCGTAGGGATCGATTTCGGGTTCGACCGTGCGCGGCTCGACGAAGGCAGGCGGCGGAGGCGCCGTCTCGATGCCGACCGGCGGCGCGCCGAGCGGCAGGCCTTCCTCAAACGGGCGGGCGGCCGGGCGCGGCGCGACATCGACCGCTGACTGCCCCTCGGGCTGCGGCGAAAAATTGTCGGGCAGGGCCCCCATATCGATCGGCGCCGGTTCCTGGAACCAGCTGTGGCGGCACGAGGCGCAGCGCACCTGACGGCCGCTCGCTCCCACCGCACTGTCCGGTACCAGGTAACGCGTCCCGCACGCCGGGCAGGTCAAGATCATGCCTTTGTTCCCCCGGGCCTTTCCCATAAAGCCGCGTCTTCGGCCCGGTCTAGGACGGGGGACGGCCGGCTGGCAAGCACCGCGCTTGCCCCGGCGTTGCGGCTTGTGCGAAAGCGACCCTCAAGGGCGCTCCGGGTGAAAGGCGTGAAGGCGAACGAATGGCCGGCATCGTGCAGTTCGAGAATGTCGGCCTGCGTTACGGGACCGGCGCCGAGACGCTGTCGGACCTGAGCTTCAGCCTGGCGCAGGGCGGCTTTTATTTCCTCACCGGCCCGTCGGGCGCGGGCAAGACCTCGCTGCTCAAGCTGCTCTACCTCGCCCAGCGCCCGTCGCGCGGCAGCATCCGGCTGTTCGGCGAGGATGTGGTGCAGCTGCGCCGCGCGCGCCTGCCCGGCTTCCGTCGGCGCATCGGCATGGTGTTTCAGGATTTCCGCCTGATCCCGCACCTTTCCGCCTTCGACAATATCGCGCTGCCGCTGCGCATCGCCGGCGTTGACGAGCGCGATCTGGTGACCCCGGTGCGCGAGATGCTGGCCTGGGTGGGGCTCGCCGATCGCGCCTCGGCCCGCCCGCCGACGCTGTCGGGCGGCGAGCAGCAGCGCGTCGCGATCGCGCGCGCGGTGATCGGCCGGCCCGAGATCCTCGTCGCCGACGAACCGACCGGCAACGTCGATCCCGAGATGGCGGCGCGGCTGCTCCATCTGTTCGACGCGCTCAACACGCTCGGCACCACGATCGTCGTCGCCACCCACGACATCCACCTGCTGAGCCGGGTGGCCAGCGCCAACGTGATGCGGCTCGATCGTGGCCAGCTCCACGACCCGACCGGGGCGCTTCGCTATCCGCCGCGCGCGGCGGCACCGGGCCCGATCCCCGACTCCCCGCTGCGGAGCCCGGCCTGATGCTGCGCGCCTCGCTCGCCGATCGCCGGCTGTTGCCGGAAGGGCGCCTCGCCGGGCCGATGCCTTGGGTGATCGCGATCATGATGTTCCTGACCGCACTGGCGCTCGCCGGCGGGCTGGCGATGGGTGGCGCCGCGGCGCGGCTGGGGCAGGATCTCGGCCGGCAGATCACCCTCCAGATCGTCGTCGCCGATCCCGCGCGGCGCGAGCAAGAAGCGAATGCAGCGCTGCGCCTGCTCGGCCGGCAGGACGGTGTGATCGCAGTGCACCGGCTGGCCGAAGCTGAGATGCAGGCGCTGCTGCGTCCCTGGCTCGGCAATGCGGGGCTCGACCATGACCTGCCGCTGCCCGCGATGATCGATCTCGACCTCGACGCGGGCGGCCGCGCACGCTTCGGCAGCATCGCCAAGGCCGTGACGGCGGTGGCACCCCATGCCCGCCTCGACGATCATGCGAGCTGGCTATCTCCGCTGGTCGGGCTGATCCGGTCGCTCGGCCTGCTTGCCGGCGGGATCGTCGCGCTGATGGTGGGCGCGACCGCCGCCGCCGTGGTGCTGGCGGCCCGTTCCGCGCTCAACACCCACCGCCAGACGATCGACGTGATGCATATGATGGGCGCCACCGACGTGCAGGTGGCCCGCCTCTTCCAGCGCCGCCTCGCGCTCGACGCGCTGTTCGGCGCCACACTGGGTCTGGTCAGCGCGGTCGCGGTGATCCTGCTGATCGGCCGGCGCATCGCCGAGATCGGATCAGGGCTGGTGGGATCGATCGAGCTCCCCTCCACCGCCTGGGCTGCGCTGTTGACGCTGCCGCTGGTTGCGGGCCTGCTGGCGCTGGCGGTAGCGCGCATTACGGTGCAGCGCGCGCTGGGGAGGACGCTGTGATCGCGCGCATCTTCGCCTTTCTGGTGCTGCTCTGGGCGCTGGGCTTCGCGCTGTTCGCGCTCACCCTCCCTCGCCCTGCCGACGACCGGCCGACTGACGCGATCGTCGTGCTGACCGGCGGCAAGGGCCGGCTTGAGCGCGGCATCACGCTGCTCGCCCAGCACAAGGCGCAGCGGCTGTTCGTCTCGGGCACCGAGCGGACGGTGCGCAAGAAGGAGCTAGCGCTGCGCACGCACGTGCCGGAGGCCCTGTTCGACTGCTGCGTCGATCTCGGCCAGGAATCGGTCGACACCCGCTCCAACGCGGTCGAGACGACGAAGTGGCTGCGCGCCCATCAGTATCGCAGCGTCCGGCTGATCACGACCGACTGGCACATGCCGCGCGCGCATGCGGACCTTGCGCGCCAGATCGGCAGCGACCACATCGCCGTCCTTCCGGACGCGGTGCGCAGCGAACCCGGTTTCACCACGCTGTTCACCGAGTATCACAAATATGTTCTCCGCCGCCTCGCGGCTCCCTTCGGCTACTGACATTCCTCAACCATGACCCTGATCCGATCAGCGTTGTTCACGCTGCTAGCCTATACGGTCACCGCGCTGATGGTGGTGATCGGCCTGCCCATCGCGCTGGTCAGCCGGCGCGGGGTCGCCCGCCATGCGCGTTTGTGGGCGCGCATGCTCCATTGGCTGGCGCGCTGCATCCTAGGCATAAGGCTGATCCTCGAGGGCGATCTACCCCAGGGCCCGCTGCTCTACGCCGCCAAGCATGAATCGGCCTATGAGACGCTGCTGCTGCTGGCGCTGATCGACGATCCGGTGATCGTGCTGAAGCGCGAACTGGCCGATGTGCCGCTGTTCGGTCGCCTCACCCGTCGTCATGGCGTCATCCCCGTCGACCGGTCCGCCAGCGCCGCCGCGCTGCGTTCGATGCTGCAGGCCGCCGACGTCGCCAAGGCACAGCGGCGCGCGGTGCTGATCTTCCCCGAGGGTACGCGCGTGCCGCACGGCCGCCAGCCCAAGCTGCAGGCGGGCTTCGCCGGCCTCTATGCGCGGCTGGGCTTGCCGGTGGTGCCGATCGCGACCGATTCGGGGGTGGCGTGGCCACGCGGCTTCCTCAAGCCGCCGGGCGTGGTGCGCTTCCGCTTCGGCGAGATCATCCCCGCCGGGCTGCCGCGCAAGGAAATCGAGGCCCAGGTGCACAGCGCGATCAACGCGCTGAACATCTGACGATTCAGTGCTTGCGCCCGAAATCGGGCGCAGGATCGTCCTGCCCCTGCTCGACGATCGAGCGGCGCACCGCGCGGGTGCGGGTGAACAGATCGAACAGCTGATCGCCATCGCCCCAGCGGATCGCGCGCTGAAGCATCGTCAGATCCTCGGTGAAGCGCTGGAGCATCTCCAGCACCGCTTCCTTGTTGGACAGGAACACGTCGCGCCACATCGTCGGATCCGACGCCGCGATGCGGGTGAAGTCGCGGAAGCCGCCCGCCGAATATTTGATGACCTCGCTCTGCGTCACCTCTTCCATGTCGGAGGCAGTGCCCACGATCGTATAGGCAATCAGGTGCGGCAGATGGCTGGTGATGGCGAGCACACGGTCATGGTGCGGCGCATCCATCGTCTCCACCTCGGAGCCGAGCCGGTGCCAGAATTCGACGACACGGGCGACCGCCGTCGCATCCGCGCCCTCGGGCGGCGTCACGATGCACCAGCGTCCGCGGAACAGGCTCGCGAAGCCGGCGTCGGGGCCGCTATGCTCGGTGCCGGCGACGGGGTGCGCGGGGATCACCTGACGGCCAGGCAGCGCCGCCAGCAGCTCGGCCAGCACCGCTTCCTTGGACGATCCGACGTCGGACACCACCGCGTCGGCGGGCACGTCGGCGGCGATCTCGCGCCCCACCGCACCGATCGAGCGCGGCGGCACGCACAGGATGACGAGGTCCGCGTCGGTGACCGCCGCGCCCGCCGTGTCAGTCACGTCGTCGACCAGCCCGAGCTCGACGACACGCGCGCGCACCGCCGGATCGGCGTCATGCCCCGTCAGGCGGACGGTCGGCATCGTCTCACGCACGGCGCGCACGATCGAGGAGCCGATCAGCCCCAGCCCGATCACCGAAACGCGCGCAAAAGGCAGCATCAGCCCGCGACGATCTCGCGCAGCGCGGCGGCGAGGCCCCTGGTCTGCTCCTCGGTGCCGATCGAGATACGCAAGCCGTGCTTCAGCCCCTGCCCCGGCAGCCAGCGCACGATATAGCCACGCTCCATGAGGCCCTTATACGCCTCCTCGGCGGTTACCTTGCCCTCGAACAGCACGAGGACGAAGTTCGCCTTGGACGGTACCGCACGCAGGCCGGCATTGCCGAGGCCCTCGATCTGCTCGACCAGCCAGCCGCGCCAGGTCGCGTTGTGGACGCGGCTCGCCTCGACGAAGTCCATTGCCTTCAGGCTGGCGATCGCGGCCTGCTGGCCGGCGGTCGAGACGTTGAAGGGTGCGCGGATCTTGTGCATCGCCTGGATGACCTCGGTCGGGCCGAAGCCCCAGCCGATGCGCTCCGCGGCGAGCCCGAAGATCTTGGAGAAGGTCCGCGTGACCAGCACGTTGGGCTCGGTCTGCGCGAGCTCGAAGGCGCCGTCGTCATCTTCAGGCGAGAGATATTCAGTGTAGGCCTGATCAACCACGAACAGGCAGTCCTTGGGCAACCCGGCGTGGAGACGGATGAGCTCGCTCTTGGGCAGATAGGTGCCGGTCGGGTTGTTGGGGTTGGCGATGAAGACGACACGGGTCTTCTCGGTCACAGCCGCCAGCAGCGCGTCGACGTCGGTGGCATAATCGACGTCGGGCGCCTCGACCGGCGTCGCGCCCACGCGCCGCGCCGCGATCGGATAGACCGAGAAGCCGTAGCGGACGTACAGCACCTCATCGCCCGGACCCGCGAAGGCGCCGCAGGCGAGGTGCAGCACCTCGTCCGAACCCGTGCCATGGATCACGCGCGCCGGATCGACGCCGTAATGCGCCCCAATCGCCTCGCGCAGCGCGGTGGCGCCGGCATCGGGATAGCGATCGAGCGTCGTCGCGGCGCGGGCGAACGCCTCGCGCACGCTCGGCGCGGTGCCGAGCGGGTTCTCGTTGGA
>DATGEV010000070.1:0-2308 GCA_035309885.1 Sphingomonas sp. | reverse complement strand
GGCTCGACCTCGGCCGGCGGCTGCATGGATCTCTATGCCGAGCTGATCCGCAACAACATGGTCGATGCCGTGGTCGCCACCGGCGCCTCGATCGTCGACATGGATTTCTTCGAGGGCCTCGGCCACAAGCATTTCCAGGCCAAGGAAATCCCCGACGACGACACGCTGCGCTCGCTCTACATCGATCGCATCTACGATACCTATATCGACGAAGTCGCGCTGCAGAACGTCGACCACACGATCTTCGAGATCGCCGAGAGCCTGCCCGTCAAGGCCTACTCGTCGCGCGCTTTCATCCGCGAGATGGGCAAGTATCTGGTCGAGCATGGCAAGAAGGACAACAGCCTCGTCAAGCTCGCCTACGAGCACGACGTGCCGATCTTCTGCCCGGCCTTCACCGACTCGTCGGCGGGCTTCGGCCTCGTCAAGCATCAGGTCGACGCGATGAAGGCGGGCAAGCCCTACCTCACCATCGACTCGATTGCGGACTTCCGCGAGCTGACCGACATCAAGATCAAGGCGGGCACCACCGGCCTGCTCATGATCGGCGGCGGCGTGCCGAAGAACTTCGTGCAGGACACCGTGGTGTGCGCCGAAATCCTCGGCCATGACGACGTCGAAGTGCACAAGTACGCCGTGCAGATCACCGTCGCCGACGTGCGCGACGGCGCCTGCTCGTCCTCGACGCTGCAAGAGGCGGCTTCGTGGGGCAAGGTTTCGACCGCGCAGGAGCAGATGGTCTATGCCGAGGCGACCTCGGTGATGCCGCTGCTGGCATCCGACGCCTATCACCGCGGCCACTGGCGCAACCGTGAAAAGCGGGCTTTTGCCAAGCTATTCAACGACTGATCGGCGAGCCCCTCGCGGGGTGAAGAAAAGGGCGCCGGCCTCGCGGTCGGCGCCCTTTTTCATGTCCCCCTATTTCGTCATCCCGGACTTGATCCGGGATCCAGGGACACAGACGCTGCGCTAACAGCTGGATTCCGGATCAAGTCCGGGATGACGATTATAGGTCTCAGCGCGTAAAAACCGCCGCCAACTCGACATGCGTCGTCCAGCGGAACTGGCCGACCGGGCGGATCCATTCGAGCGTCCAGCCGCCATCGACGAGCATCCTCGCATCGCGCGCGAAGGTGGCGGGGTTGCACGAGACATAGGCGATACGCTTCGTCGCGGCCTTGGCGAGTTCGGCCACCTGCTCCTTGGCGCCGGCGCGCGGCGGATCGAGCACCACCGCATCGAAGCGCGACAGCTCGGCCGCCGTATAGGGCCGGCGGAACAGATCGCGATGATCGGCCACTATCGGCCGACCGACCTGCGCGGCGGCCGCCTTCAAGGACAGGATCGCCTCGCGCGCGCCCTCCGCCGCCAGCACCCGCGCCGACGCCGAGAGCGGCAGTGCGAAGGTGCCGAGGCCCGCGAAGAGGTCGGCTATGACCTTGGCGTCGCCCACGCCATCGCGCACCGCCGCCAGCAGCGCCGCCTCGCCATCGGCAGTCGCCTGGAGGAAGCCGCCCGCCGGCAGCGCCACGGCGACGCCGCCCAGCGTCACGGTCACCGGCTGCGGCTCCCAGCGCGATTCCGGCCCGAAGCCATTGTCGGTCGAAAGTCGCGCGAGGCCGTGCGCCTTGGCAAAGTCGGTCACGCCCTCGATCGCGGCCAGTCCCTCGGGCTCCACGCCGCTCAGCAGTAGATCGATCCCCTGATCGGTCAGCGCGAGTTCGACGCCCGCCGTCCGCTTGTCGGCCAGCATCGTCGCGAGCAGGCCGCGCAACGGCTGGAGCAGCGCGAACAGCTCGGGCGCGAGGATCCAGCATTCGGCAAGATCGACGACCTTGCGGCTCTGCCCCTCGTTGAAGCCGAGCAGGATCTTCTTGCCAAAGCGCTCGGCGCGGAGCGACGCGCGGCGGCGCGTGCGCGGGGCCGAGAGATGCGGTGCTGCGATCTCCGCCTTCAGCCCCTGCGTTGCCAGTGCGCCGGCCACGCGCTCGACCAGATAGGTCGCGTAAGCCCCGTCATCGACATGCTGGAGCGTGCAGCCCCCACAGGTCGGGAAATGGCGGCAGGGTGGCGTCTGGTGGTGCGGGCCGGGTATGATCGAGCCGTCCGCCGCGACATGGTCGCCGGGGGCAGAGAACGGCACGGCGCGACCATCGGCGGTCATGCCGTCACCGCGTGCGGCGAGGCGGAGGATGAGGTCGTCTGTCATAAGATCGCGGCGCTTTCCCGCATTTCGCGGCTCCCCGCAAGCGAAGCGCTAGAGGCACGCCTCCAGCGCGCCCGGCAGATGGGCGATCAGATCGTCCGC
>DATGEV010000069.1:0-32933 GCA_035309885.1 Sphingomonas sp. | reverse complement strand
AGGCGTTCGTTGCGATGGGCGAACAAGGCTGCTTGACGACTATCTCGCATCGTTATATCTGCATAGGCAGACAATGCGAAGGCAGAGTTACATGGCCCGTCTCACGATTGAAAATTGTGCCGCGCAGCAGTCGCCCGGGCGCCTGATGCGCCGGATCGACAAGTTGATGGCGTCGTTTGTCGAGTCACGTTTCGACACCCACGACGTCAGCTTCCAGCAGTGGGTGGCGCTCAAGGTGATCCGCGACGGCGTCGCGCGCAGTGCCGGTGAGCTCGCCCGCGAATTGGGCAACACCACCGGCGCGACCACGCGCCTGATCGACGTGCTCGAAGCGCGCGGCTTGCTCGAGCGGGATCGCGGATCGGCGGATCGGCGGGTCGTGCAGCTGGTGCTGACCGAGGAGGGTGAAGCGTCGATACTGGCGCTCCAGCCGCCGGTGGTCGACGCCTGGAACAAGGTTCTGGCGGATTTCGAACAGAGCGAGATCGATGCGCTCGTGGTCACCTTGATCCGCCTGCTCGCGGTCGTCGAGCGCGTGACCGGCGCCGAGACTACCAAGGAGTTGGCAGAATGAAGCGTGTGATCGCGTTCCCGGCGATGGCCGCGATGCTGCTGGCGGGCTGTGCTGCGGTGCCGCACATCAAGCCGCAGGTGGCACAGGTGCAGGAAGGCGCGCTCGGCCTCGACAGCCAGACCGCGCCGATCGGCGCCGACTGGTGGACCGCGTTCGGCGATCCCCAGCTCGACAAGCTGGTGACGATGGGGTTGGCCGGCAACCCGACGCTCGACGTGGCGCTGGCCCGTGTCCGTGCCGCCGAGGCGCAGGTGCAGGTGCGCCATGCCGATCAGCTGCCGCAGATCAGCGGCACCGGCGGCGTGGTGCATGAGCGGCTGAGCGACAAGTTCCTGATCCCGCCGCCCTATGGCGGTTCGGATCGCACGCTGTCGGTGGTGTCGGCCAATCTGAGCTGGACCGTCGATCTGTTCGGCCGCGAGCGTGCGTTGGTGCGCCAGGCGTCCGCAAGCGCGGATGCCGCGCGGTTCGACGTGGCGGCAGCGCGGCTCGCGATCTCGACCTCGATCGCCGAGACCTATGTCGGGCTCGCCCGCGCCGACCGGCAGATCCAGGTTGCCGACGGCTTCGTCACCACGCGCCAGCGCTCGCTGAGCTACGTCCAGTCGCGGATCAAGAACCAGCTCGCCAGCCAGTTTGAGCTCAAGCAGGCCGAGACGCTGCTCGCCGAAGCCGAGCAGGCCAAGACCCGCGCCGAGAAGCAGCGCGACCTGCTGGTCCACGCGCTCGCCGCGCTGGTCGGCCGCGGCGCGGATTTCTACCCCTCGATCACCGCGCCGACGCTCGCGCTCGATGCGCCGCCGGTGGTGCCGCTGGTGCTGCCGGCCGATCTGCTCGGCCGTCGCCCGGATCTGCTCGCTGGGCAGGCGCGGATCGACGCCGCGGTGCAGGGCCGCAAGGTCGCCCGTGCCGACTTCCTGCCCAACGTCAACCTGCAGGCTATGGCCGGATCGGCCGCGCTCGGCTTCGGCAACCTGTTCACCGGCGGCGCGTTCCAGGGCGGCGGTGGCGTGGCGATCCATGTGCCGATCTTCGAGGGCGGGAAGCTCAAGGCGCAATATCGCCGCGTGACGGCCGATCTCGACGGCGCGGTGGCGAGCTATAATGACGCCGTGCTGACCGCTGTCCGCGAATCCGCGGACGCTGCCACGAGCGTCCGCTCGGCAGACCAGGATCTGGCCGAGCAGGGCCGCGTCGTGCAGGGCCTGCGCGATACTGTGCGGCTCGATCAGGTGCGTACCCAGACGGGCCTCGGCTCGCAGCTCGACGCGATCGATTCCGGCTTCCGCCTGCTCGAGGCCGAGCAGACCCTGGTCAACCTCCAAGCGGACTCGCTGACCAGCCGTATCCAGCTTGTCGCGGCCCTTGGCGGCGGCTTTGATCCCACCCGGCCGCTTGGTTCGGCCCCGGCTCCGGACACCCACTCATGACCGACAACAGCGCAACCATCGATCGGGAACACAGCATGGACGCCCCAGCCGCCCAGTCCCAGGCTCAGCAGGACACCGCGCCTGAATCCGGCAAGCGCCGGATCGGCTTCATGATCCTCGGCGCGGTGATCGTGATCGCTGCGCTCGCTTATGCGGTGATGCGCTTCCTCGCGCCGCCGAGCGAGGAGACCGACGACGCCTATGTCGGCGGCAATGTCGTCTCGATCACGACGCGCGAGGGCGGCACCGTCACCGCGCTCCACGCCGACAACGTGCAGCAGGTGACACGCGGCGCGCCGCTGATCGATCTCGATCCGGCAACGCAGGACGTCGCGCTGGCGTCGGCCGAGGCGGACCTCGGCCGGGCTGTGCGTGCCTTCCGTTCGAGCAGCTCGTCGGTCGACGAGGCATCGGCCGAAATCGTCCAGGCGCAGACCAATCTCGACAAGGCCGTGAACGACCTCACCCGCCGCAAGGGCGCCGCCCGTGATGGCGCGGTTTCGGGCGAAGAGGTGAGCCACGCCTCTGATGCCGTCGCCACCGCGCGCGCCGCGCTCAACCTGGCGGAGGCCAGGCGCGCGCAGGCGGCGAGCGTCGTCGCCGGCACCGATGTCACCAACAACCCGGCCGTGCTTGCCGCGATCGCGGCCGTGCGCCGCGCCGCGATCAGCCGCGCCTATATGAGCATCTTCTCGCCGGTCGCCGGCGTGGTGGCACAGCGCACCGTCCAGCTTGGCCAGCGTGTCGCGCCGGGCACGCCGCTGATGGCCGTGGTGCCGCTCGACAGCCTGTGGGTCGATGCCAATTTCCGCGAGACGCAGCTCGAACATATGCGCGTCGGCCAGCCGGTGAAGATCAAGGCCGACATTTACGGCGGCAAGGTGACCTTCCACGGCAAGGTGCTGGGCCTCGGCGCCGGATCGGGCAGCGCCTTCTCGCTGCTGCCGCCGCAGAACGCCTCGGGCAACTGGATCAAGATCGTCCAGCGCGTGCCGGTGCGCATCGCGCTCGATCCCAAGGAGCTTGCCAGGAACCCGCTGCGCGTCGGCCTGTCGGTGGACACCACTGTTGACACCAGCGATCGTTCGGGCCCGATGGTGGCCGGCAGCGCGCCGCCCGCCGGTGGCACGCAGGAGATCGTCGACGGCGGCCCGCAAGTCGAAGCCCGCATCCGCCAGATCATCGCCCAGAACATGGGTTCGGCCCGGTGAGCGGTCCCGCCGCGTCGGCGGGGCAGCCCGCGCCGCTCGCCGGCGTGGCACTGGCCGTCGCCTCGATCGCGCTCGCGCTCGGCACCTTCATGCAGGTGCTGGACGGCACGATCGCCAACGTCTCGCTGCCCACCATCGCGGGCAATCTGGGCGTCAGCACGGATAGCGGCACCTGGGTGATCACCTCCTTCGCGTGTGCGAACGGTGTGACAGTGCCGCTGACCGGCTGGCTGATGGGGCGCTTTGGCGTGGTGCGGACGTTCGTCGTCTCGGTGATTGCCTTCACCATCGCCTCGCTGCTCTGCGGCATCGCCTGGAGCCTGCCGTCGCTGATCTTCTTCCGCATCCTCCAGGGCGGCGTGTCGGGGCCAATGATCCCGGGCAGTCAGGCGCTGCTGATCTCGATCTTTCCGCCGCACAAGCGCGGCACAGCGCTCGCCATCTGGTCGATGACGACGCTGACGGCGCCGGTGCTGGGCCCGGTGCTCGGTGGCTATATTTCCGACAATTACTTCTGGGGTTGGATCTTCCTGATCAACGTGCCCTTCGGCATCGTCACCGCGCTGCTCACCTGGCGCTTCCTGAACAGCCGCGAGACGCCGACGCGCAAGCTGCCGATCGATGCCGTCGGCCTCGCGCTGCTCGCCTTCTGGGTGTTCAGCCTTCAGACCATGCTCGATCTCGGCAAGGACCGCGACTGGTTCAACAATCCGCTGATCGTCGTGCTGACGATCTGCGCGGTCATCGGCTTCGCTGCCTGGGTGATCTGGGAAGTGACCGACAAGCACCCGGTGGTGAACCTCTCCTTCTTCCGCTGCCGCAATTTCGCACTCGGCTCGCTGGCGCTCTGCCTTGGCTATGCGCTGTTCTTCGCCAACAACCTGCTGCTGCCGCTCTGGCTCCAGCAATATGTGGGCTACAACGCCACCTGGGCCGGTCTCGTCGCTGCCCCCTCGGGCGCGATGGCGGTGCTGGCGACGCCGTTCGTCAGTAAGCTCAAGCTCGATGCGCGCTGGCTGGCGACGATCGCCTTCCTGTGCATGGGCGGATCCTTCTGGATGCGCTCGCAATATCCGCCGGACGCGAGCTTCCTCGTGCTGGCGATTCCGCTGGCTCTGCAGGGGCTTGGCCTCAGCATCTTCTTCGTGCCGCTGCTGACCATCCTGCTGGATGGCATCCCGCCCGAACAGGTGCCGTCTGCGAGCGGCCTGTCGAACTTCGCACGTATCACCGCCGGCAGCTTCGCCGCCTCGATCATCACCACCTACTGGGATCGCCGCGAGGCGCTCCACCAGGTGCGGCTGACCGAGATGGGGACCGACCTGTCGCCCGTCTACCGCGACACCACGGCGCAGCTTCAGGCTCAAGGCCTGAGCCCGCTTCAGGCGGCCGGTTCGGTTTATCGGCAGGTGATCAACCAGGCCTATCTACTCTCCTCTCTGGAGTTGTTCTGGGTCAGCGCGGTCATGGCGATCGTGGTGATCGGGGTGGTGTGGTTCTGCCACAAGCCCGCGCCCAGCGACCATATCGTCGCTGCCGACTGAGATCACCCCTGGGTGATACCCGTCCGCCCAGCGTATCTGGGCGGACGGGTCGTTATCGGCCGAAGCGCTCCGCCGCCTCGCCGATCGCCGCATAGACGCAGTCGAGATCGTCCTCGCCGATGCAGTAGGGCGGCATCACATAGACATTGTTGCCCATCGGGCGGACCAGCAGGTCGTGATCCCGGAAGAAGCCGAGCAACGCCGGGCCGATTCCCGCCAGATAGCCGTCCTCGCCGCCGATCTCGCATGCGGCAATCGTGCCGCACTGGCGCTTGTTGCGGACCCCGTCGAGCGCTGCCAGCCGCTCCGCCTGCCGCGCGGTGAGGGTGGCGATGCGTTCCATCACCGGCTCGTCCCGCCACATCTCCAGATTGGCGAGCGCGGCGGCGCAGGCGATCGGGTTCGCCGTGTAGCTCGACGAGTGGAAGAACATCTTCGCCTTGTCGGTGGAGAGATGCGCGTCGAAGATCTCTGTCGTCGCCATCGTTACCGCGAGCGGGATCGCGCCGCCGGTCAGCCCCTTCGACAGGCAGAGGATGTCGGGCACGATGTCGGCATGTTCGCAAGCCAGCAGGGTTCCGGTGCGGCCCCAGCCGGTCATCACCTCGTCGGCGATGAACAGCACGTGATGTTGCGCGCAGATCGCCCGCATCTCGGCGAGCACGCGGGGGCTGTAGAACAGCATCCCGCCTGCACCCAGCACCAGCGGTTCGAGGATCAGCGCGGCGGGCTTTTCGGGCGCGGCGCAGGCCCCTTCCAGCGCGTCGAGCGTCGCCTGTCCGTCGCCGGTCGGGAAGGGCAGCGTGCCGACGTCGAACAGCAGCGGCGTATAGGCCTGATTATAGACGCCGCGCGCGCCGACCGACATGCCGCCGATCGTGTCGCCATGATAGCCGTGCTCCAGCGTCAGGATGCGATGGCGCGGCTCGCCCCGGTTGAGCCAGTAGCCCAGCGCCATCTTGAGCGCGACCTCGACCGAGGTGGAGCCTGAGTCCGAATAGAAGATGTGCGCGAGCGGCGCCGGCATCATCTCGACCAGCCCCTGCGCGAGGCGTTCGGCGGGCTCGTGGGTCCAGCCGGCGAAGATGATCTGGTCGAGCTTCTCCGCCTGATCGCGGATCGCCGCCATGATGCGCGGATGGCAATGGCCATGCGTCGTCACCCACCAGGAGGAGATCGCGTCGACGATCCGCCGCCCGTCGGCCGTGTAGAGCGCAGCACCCTCCGCGCGCTCGACCAGCGGAATCGGTTCGCCGAGGCCGTGCTGGGTGAAGGGATGCCAGACGGGCGAGCTCATGCCGCGAAATCCTCGATGCAGAAATGATCGGCGAAGGCGGTTGCGAGCGCGTCGGCGTCGAGCGGATCGAGCCGCGGCAGGCGGCCGAGGCGCTTCACCTGGCCGATCTGGCAGATGGTCGCCTCGCTATCTTCATTGGCATCGCCGACGAAGACGACACCGAGGATCGGTACGCCGCGCGCGCGCAGCGCCTCAATCGAGAGCAGGCTGTGGTTGATCGTGCCGAGTCCGGTGCGCGCCACCAGCACGGTCGGCAACGCCCAGCGCGCAAACAGGTCCGCGAAGAGCAGCGCGCGCGTCACCGGCACCAATACGCCGCCGGCGCCTTCGATCACCAACGGGCCTTCGACTTCGGGCGGCACGAGGCGTGCGGGATTGATCGTCACGCCATCAATCTCGGCCGAGCGGTGTGGTGAGAGTGGCTGGGCAAGGCGATAGGCCTCGGGCAGGACCTTCGCCACACCCAGCGCAGCGACGCTGTCGGCATCGGCGTCGTCGAGGCCGGATTGGATCGGCTTCCAGTAATGCGCGCCCAGCGCCGAGGCGAGCGCTGCGGAAAAGACGGTCTTGCCGATGCCGGTGTCGGTGCCGGTAACGACGATCCGGGAGAAGGCTGAGCGCGGGAAAGCAGAGCGGGTCATGCCCGCGCTTCTTCTCCCGTTGCCTGGCCGAGGCAAGTGGCGACGACATAGCTCGCGACGCTGCCTGCCGTCTCGAAGCGCTCCATCACGCCATGGAGCTGTGCCGGCGTGAGCGGGCGATGGCCGGGGCGCGGCGTGCCGGCGCCGATCCCCTTGACGCTGTGCAGGAAGTGGCGCGCGTCGGCATGGCGCTCGATCAGCGTATCGATCGACACGTCGAGCCCGGTCGCCGTCAGCGCCTCGCGCGTGGGATAATCGGGCGTGCCGGCGGGGAGCGGGCCATGCGCGACGCGCCACTCGGCGAAACTGCCGGCGGCCATCGTCGTGAAGGCGAGCCAGCCGCCTGGCGCCAGCATCCCCCTGAGTCGCGCGACCGAAGCCGGCAGATCGGCAAACCACTGCATCGCGAGGCTGGAGACGATCAGGTCGAACGGCCCGGCGACATCGGGTGCCTCGCCATCCATCACCGCGAAATCGATGTCCGCACGTCCGGCGAAGCGGCTGCGCGCGCGCTCGACCATCGTCGACGCCAGATCGGTCATGAGCCAGCGCGCGCCCGGCAGCCCGTCGACCAGCGCCGCGCCGAGCAGTCCGGTGCCGCAGCCGATCTCCAGCACGCGCGGGCGCGGCGGTAGGGGGAGCGCCGCGACGCGATCGGCCAGACGCACGGCCGCCTCGCGCTGGATCGCGGCGTGGGCATCATAGTCGGCGGCACGGTCGAAGGCGCGGGCGATAGTCATTCGAGCGTGTCGGCGAAGGCCCGGATACGGTCGGCGCACCAGCCGCTGTGGGTGAGGGGGAGGAGGTGCCCGGCCTCGGGGAAGGTTTCGCGCACCGCGCCGGCGAACACCGTGCCGCGCATCTGCGAACCGAGGATCGGGTCGTCGGCGCCGTGCAGCGCGAGTATGGGCGCCGCGAAGACGCCACGCGCATCGGCCTCGGCCAACAGCGCGAGGTCAGCGGCGAGGGCGGTGGCGTCGAAGTTGCTCGGCGCGCCGTCGGCGCCGCAGCGTGTGCGGAAATCGTCCAGCACCTCGGCGGGGGCCTCGGCGAAGCGCATGCGCATCCGCTCGATCACGCGCGTCGGCACCGCCTCGTCGCCGGTGAAGCGATCGAAGCCGTTGATCGCGACCAGCCCGATGCTGGCCTTGGGCGCCCCCGCCGCCAGCAGCAGCGCGCCCAGCGAATGGCCGATCGCCACCACCGGTCCTTCGATCTCCGGCGCCGTCGGCGTGTCGAAATAGCCGCGATCCCACGCCACCGCGTCGAATTCGGGCAACGCCGCGCGCAGCGGCGCCCAGATCGAGGCGTCGAAGCCCCAGCCGTGGAGAAAGAGCAGCGTCGGCCGCGTCATCGTCCGATCCGTTTCACTATCGCGTCGGCCAATCGCACGATGTCATCCTCGTCATGGGTGGCGCGCAGCGCGAGCCGCAACCGGCTGGTGCCGGCGGGTACGGTGGGGGGGCGGATCGCGGCGGCGAGCAGCCCGTCGGCGGCCAGCGCAGCGGCGAGCGCCAGCGTCTCGGCCACCTCGCCGACGATGGCGGGGACGATCTGCGTGCTGCTGCTGGCGGTGTCGATGCCCGCCGCGTGGAGCCGGTTCCGCAGCAGCGCGCCATGCGCGGCGAGGCGCGCGCGTTCGGCCTCCATGCCGGGCACCAGATCGAGCGCGGCGTCGATCGCGCCCAGCATCGCGGGCGGCGGCGCGGTCGAGAAGATGAAGCCCCCGCAGGCGTTGACCAGATAGTCGATCAGCAGGTGCGATCCCGCGACATAGGCGCCGAAGCCGCCCATCGCCTTGCTGAACGTGCCCATCACCAGATCGGCCGCGCCGGGTGCCTCGGCGGACAGGCCGCGTCCCTCGGGCCCGAGCACGCCGGTGGCATGCGCCTCGTCGAGATAAACGAAGGCGTCGTGCGCGCGGGCGATCGCGCCGAGCCGCGCGAGGTCGACCCGGTCACCGTCCATGCTGAACACGCTCTCGGTGACGATCAGGCGCGGGCCCGGCCGGTCGGCATAGCCGGCAAGCAGCTCCTCCAGATGATCGAGATCATTGTGGCGGAAGCGGATCTGACGGTGCCCGGCGGCGCCGGCATGGAGGCTAGCGTGGATCAGCCGATCGGTGAACAGCAGCGCATTGGGCGCCGCCTTGAGCAGCGCGGCCAGTACAGCGGCGTTGAGCTGCCACCCGCTCGGGAACAGCAGCGCCGCTTCGCGTCCCTTGAACGTGGCGACCTTCGCCTCGAGCGCGAGATGCGCTTCGAGCGTGCCGGCGACCAGCCGCGAGGCGCCGGCGCCGCTGCCGTGGCGTGCCGTCCACTCCGTCGCGCGCTGGCCAAGCAGCGGGTGGCGGGCGAGGCCGAGATAGTCGTTGCTGGAAAAGTCGATCAGCGTCGCGCCATCGCGGACCAGCCGGCCGCCATCCTGGAGCGCGGTCGCGGTCAGCCGGCGCCGTTCGTGACGCGCGTCGATCCGCTCGAGCGCAGTGGCGAGATGGGTGTCGAGCGCGGCCATGTCGTGCGCGCCTTAGAAGGGTTTTGCCCTACGCGGAACCGTCGCCACGCGATTGCTTGCGTTGCATCCGGTTTCCGTGGAAGTTTTCGGCGCGAGTATCGCGATGCGTAAGGGGGCATGACGATGGCGATGGGCGGGGGACGACGCGCGGGGGCCGTGCGGGCGATGATAACGGCTATTGGGCTGACGGGCGCGGCGGTGCCGGCGTTGGCGGCGGTGGCGGGCAGTCCGCAGGCAGCCTATGACGCCGCGCAGGCGGCGATGGACAAGGAAGACTGGGAAACCGCGGCAGCCGGCTTCGCGCTGCTGCTGCCGCCCGATCCGGCCCAGCCGCTGAACCATTCGCGCGCGGTGATCGCGACGCGGCTCTCCTATGCGCAGGAACGGCTCCAGCGGCCCGACGAGGCGGTGGCGATGGCGCGCCGGGCGATCGCTGCCCTGCCGGCCGACGATACGGTCTCGCTGGCGGTGGCGTGGACCGTGATCGGCGACATCGCGCGCTTCGGCCTCGATTATGCGGCTGCGACCGATGCCTATCAGCATGCCGTGCAGGCGGCCGACCGGTCCGGCGACGGCGCGTCGCGAATCGCCGCGTCGACCGGCCTGGCGCTGACGCTGATGACCATCGCGCCGGAGCGGGCGGAGGCTGCGCTCAACAGCTTGTTGAACGATGCGAAGCTGGTTGGCGGCATGTCCAAGCCTGGTCTCGCTGCGCTCGAGGGGCTGCGCGCGCGCGCAGCGATCAACGCCGGCGACAAGGTGACGGCGCATGCCTGGATCGACCTGGCGATTCCGCACAGCGGCGGCCTCTACGGCGACAAGCTTAGCATCGGCCAATCAGAGATACGGGGCGACGCGGCGATCATCGCCAAGCTGCGGGGCGACGACGAGGACGTTCGGAAATATCTCACACGCACGGGTGCGGGCCATTTGACATCGATGGATTGGATCGGCAGCCACAGCGGCGATCTGCCGGTGTGCGACGCTGATGGTGGGATCCGCCCCGATGATAGTGCGGTGGTCGAATTCGCCCTTTCCGATGATGGGCGGGTGATCGGCGCCATGCCGGTCTATGCCAGCCGTCCGGGCGAGATCGGGCTCGCCTTCGCGCGCGCGATCAGCGACTGGCGTTGGAATCCTGATCAAGTGAAGAAGGTCGACGCCTTCTGGCGCAATACGGTGCGCTTCGAACTTCGCTGTGTCACGCGGCCGGATCCGATAGCCCTGTCGCGTCCATTCACGCGCGCGATGTTAGCATGGCTCAAATCGCTAGGAGCCTTTGACGGATCGGACGAGAGTGGGCTGCCCGATTATGTCGCCGCCGGCGACCCGCGGCTCGATCGGGCGGGTGCAAGCGTCATACCGGCTTTGATAGTCCGGCTGCGGAGCAGTGGCAGGGACACCGAGGCGGTGAGCGCCAGCCTCAATCGGGCCGTGGAAGCAGCGCAGGCACCCGCCGAAGTGAGGGCGCTCGTGGTGAAGGCGTATGCCGATGCGGTCGGCCGGCGCGCGGGGAGCTATCGTTGGGCTGGGCGGGAGCGTGCCAATGCCATGGCGGCGCTCGTTCCTGCCTTTGAGGCGCGTTACCCGGCCAGCGCGCCGGCGGCCTGGCTGGAACTGGAATGGGCAGTGGCGCTCGAGCAGTCCGGGGACTTCGCCGCCGCGCGGCCGCATCTGGCGAAGGCGATCGCGACGCCGGGAGCGGTGTTGCCCTCCGACGATCCCATCCGTCAGGTCGCCTTGCTGCACATGGCGATGGTGAAGGTGCGCGCGGGCGAGGGTGCATCCGCCCATGCCGATCTCGCCGCATCGGGGCTTACCGCCGAACAATGCGCGCTGGTCGATACCCAGCCGGTGCCCACCAACATGAGCATCGCCAGCTCGCAGTTTCCGCAGGCAGCGCTTTCATGGCGATTCGAGGGCTATGTCGAGGAGGCGTTCGACATAATGTCCGACGGGCATGTTTCCAATGTCCGCACCGTGATCGCTTATCCGCCCTATGTGTTTGGCCCGGCGACCGAGCGGGCCGTGAGCAGCTTCCGCTATGTGCCGCCGACCGTCCAGGGCAAGGCGGTGGGCTGCACCGGGCAGACCGAAACGGTCAATTACCGCATCCCGTCCTGACCGGGCGCTGCGCTGCGCGCGTCAGGCCGACGCGCGCAGTGGCTCGTCGATGGCGTGCTGGCCGCCGCCGGCTTCCTTGGCGAGGTAGAGCGCCTTGTCGGCGTCGGCCAGGATCTGGTCGGCGCTGCGGTCGACGATCGAGCCGAAGGCGATGCCGACGCTGGCACTGGCGCGCAGCGGTTCCTGGGCGCAGCCGTCGATCGGCTGGGCCAACTGTTCGGCGATGTGCCGCGCGACGAAGGTGGCACCGACGCGATCGATTTCCTCCATCAGCACGACGAATTCGTCGCCGCCCAGCCGACACACGAAATGCGGCGCCGCCACCCGGCGCAGCCGCTGCGCGATCTCGACTAGCACGCGGTCGCCGACGGCGTGGCCGTGGCGATCGTTGATCGCCTTGAAGCTGTCGAGGTCGATGAACAGCGAGGCGATCTCGCTGGCGTCGTCCGCGGCGCGTTCGCGCAGCCGGTCAAGCTCGGCGATCAGCCCCGCGCGGTTAGGCAGCCCGGTCAGATGATCGGTGGCAGCGAGCAGGCGGTTGCGCCGCTCGGCCCGGAATAGCGCGATCAGCGTGCGGTTGTTCTGGATGGTGAGCGCCGCCGTCGCTGCCGCCACCACCGCGAACTGGAACGCGCCGACCAGGAAGCTGCCCGATCCGGTGGTCGCCAGCGCGAGCACGAACGGCGTCGCGATCAGCGTGATGCCGGGCAGGGCGAGGCGGGGCAGCGCCGCCCAGCGGGTCGACAGCCCGGCAACGAGCCCCATCATGGCGGTGCTGGCGACGATCGTCAGTGGCCGCTTGTGGACGATCACGCAGGCCGCGCAGCCGCATCCGATCACCAGGCAGACAAGGAAGGCCACGCAAACCAGCCGTCGCGCGACAACGCCGGGCATCGGCCGGCCGCGCCAGTCATAGAGGATCGTGGGGATCAGGCGCAGGCTGAGCGCGCCGAGGTCGAACAGGAACCAGGCGGTCGCCCAGCGGGTTTCCGCCACCATCATCGCCGTCGCGCTCATCATCAGCATGCCGAGGCCGGACAGCATCAGTCCGGCCGGGCTCAGCATGACGGTACCGAGAATATCGCGACGAAACGCTTCGGCTTCTTCCTGGGGCAGGCCGGTGAACCAGTCGAACAGCGTGCGAAGGAACGAATCGATCCTGCCGCCGGCCATATTCGGCGGACCACTGCGAATACTCACCATCGACTGACTCCAAGATGGCCGAAGCTGTTAGGAGATCGAGGTTACCAAAATGCCCCCGAAAGGTTCGTTTTGAACAATATTGTCGATGAGGCCGACAGCCTTGCCTGCGGTTTGATGGTCGACGGTGCCGTGCGGCAGATGACGCTCCTCACGCGACGCGTTTGCGCTCGCTTGTCCATGGTGAACTACGGAAGAAGGCGGCGTACCGCGCGGGGGTGGCAAGCCGCGCTGTGGCCCGATAAGGGGGAGCCCAGAAACCCAAGGAGCGGTGCATGAACGCGGACGGCGAGTTGCAGTTTTCGATCGAGCCCAACCCGGCGGCGCTGGCTGAGGCCGCGCGCGCCGCGCTGCTCGAAGATCCCGGCTTCGGCCGCGTGTTCACCGATCATATGGTGACGGTGACGTGGACCGAGGGGCGGGGCTGGCACAGCGCCAAGGTCGGCGCGCGCAAGCCTTTCCAGCTCGATCCGGCCTGCGCGGTGCTGCATTATGCGCAGGAAATCTTCGAGGGCATGAAGGCGTATCGCGCCGAGGATGGCGGCGTCACCCTGTTCCGGCCCGAGCAGAACGCCCGCCGCTTCAACGACTCCGCGCGGCGCATGGCGATGCCGGAAGTGCCCGAGGCGGTGTTCCTCGACGCGATCAAGGCGCTCATCAAGATCGACGAGGCGTGGATCCCGGGCGGCGAGGGCAGTCTTTATCTCCGCCCCTTCATGTTCGCTTCCGAGACCTTCCTCGGCGTGCGGCCGGCGTCAGAATATATCTTCTGCGTGATCGCCTGCCCGGTGGGCGCCTATTTCAAGGGCGGCAAGAAGGCTGTCACGGTCTGGGTGTCCGACGATTACACCCGCGCCGCGCCGGGCGGCACCGGGGCGGCCAAGTGCGGCGGCAACTACGCCGCCAGCCTGATCGCACAGGCCGAGGCCAGCAAGCATGGCTGCGATCAGGTGGTGTTCCTCGACGCTGTCGAGCATCGCTGGGTCGACGAGCTGGGCGGCATGAACATCTTCTTCCTGTTCGACGACGGCTCGATCGTGACGCCGCCGCTCACCGGCACGATCCTGCCCGGCATCACCCGCGCTTCGGTGATCCATCTCGCCCGCGCCAAGGGCATGGATGTGCGCGAGGAACCCTATTCGATCGACCAATGGCGGGCGGATGCCGCCTCCGGCAAGCTGCGCGAAGTGTTCGCCTGCGGCACCGCCGCGGTTGTCACCCCGATCGGTCAGGTGAAGAGCACGGCGGGCGACTTCACCATCGGCAATGGCGGCGGTGGCGAGACCACCGACATGCTGAAGGACGCCCTCGTCGGCATCCAGCGCGGCCGGATCGAGGGCCCCCAAGGCTGGGTGCGCCGCGTCGGCTAGAGGCCTTCTCCCGCTTTCGCGGGAGAAGGAGGGGCCCCGCCGCGGAGGCGGTGGGGAGGATGAGGGTCTTCCTCTGCTCCTGAGCGTCGAAGCAGAAGACCCTCACCCCAACCCTCTCCCGCGAAGGCGGGAGAAGGAGAGAGGTTACCGCTCGCTGTCGAGGTCGGCCATCGCCCTCGCAGGATAACGATCGCCGGCCGCCGCACCCTTGGGCACCGCGCGCTCGATCGCGTCGAGATCGGCGGTGTCGAACCGGACATCGAGCGCACCCAGCGCCTCGGTCAGTCGCTCGCGGCGGCGCGCACCGACCAGCGGCACGATATCCTGCCCCTGCGCCGCCACCCAGGCGATGGCGATCTGCGCGACCGTCACGCCCTTGGCTTCGGCGATGCGGCGCAGTTCCTCGACTAGCGCGAGGTTGGCGTCGACATTCTCGCCCTGGAAGCGCGGCGCGATCGCACGGAAATCACCTTGGCCCAGCTGGTCCTTGCTGAAATGGCCCGAGATCAGTCCCCGTGACAGCACGCCATAGGCGGTGATTGCGATGCCGAGCTCGCGGCAGGTCTGCAGGATGCCGTCTTCGATGCCGCGCGAGATCAGCGAATATTCGATCTGGAGATCGGTGATCGGATGCACCGCGGCGGCGCGGCGGATCGTCTCGGCGCTCATCTCGGACAGGCCGATGTAGCGGACATAGCCTTTCTCGATCATCTCGGCGACGGCGCCGATCGTGTCCTCGATCGGCACGTCGGGATCGAGGCGTGAAGGACGGTAGATGTCGATATGATCGGAGCCGAGCCGCTGGAGCGAATAAGCGAGCGCGCTCTTCACCGCCTTGGGCCGCGCGTCATAGCCCATCCAGTTGCCGGCCGGATCACGCAGCGCGCCGAATTTGACGCTGAGTTGATAGCGATCGCGGGCGATGCCCTTCAGCGCTTCGCCGATCAGCATCTCATTATGGCCCATGCCGTAGAAGTCGCCGGTGTCGAGCAGCGTGATGCCCGCATCGAGCGCGGCCTGGATGGTGGCGATACCCTCGGCGCGGTCGGCGGGGCCGTACATGCCCGACATGCCCATGCAGCCGAGCCCGAGCGCCGAGACCTGAGGGCCGGTAATTCCAAGCTTGCGAAGTTCCATGATCAGCCTCCTTGGGGTGTGGCGCTGTTATGGGCTCTGGCGATACGTTCGATAATCCGGCTAGGATTGAACGGGCTGTACGGGACTTCGCACAATGACCGATCTGGCCGATCTCGATGCCTTCGCCGCCGTCGCCCGCGCGCGCAGCTTTCGCGGCGCGGCGGTGGTGCGCGGCGTCTCGGCCTCGACGCTCAGCGAAGCGGTGCGGCGGCTGGAGCAGCGGCTGGGCGTGCGGTTGCTCAATCGCACCACGCGCAGCGTCACGCCCACCGAAGCCGGCGCACGGCTGATCGAGCGATTGGTGCCGGCGCTGGGCGAGGTCGAGGCAGCGCTCGATGTCGTCAACGGCTTCCGCGACAGCCCGACCGGTACGCTGCGCCTCAACGCGCCGTCCGCCGTCACCCGGCTGGTGCTGCCGCCGATCGTCGCGGGCTTCCTCAAGGCGCATCCCGGCATCACGCTGGAGCTGTCCAGCGACGACAGCTTCATCGACGTGCTTGCCGCCGGTTTCGACGCGGGCGTCCGTTATGAGGAGCGGCTGGAGCAGGACATGATCGCGGTGCCGATCGGGCCGCGCATGCAGCGCTTTGCCTGCGGGGCGGCGCCCGATTATCTAGCCGAGCGAGGGCGGCCAGAGCATCCGCGCGATCTGCTCGGCCATGCTTGCATCCGTCATCGCTTCATCAGCGGGGTCAGCCCGTCCTGGGAGTTCGAGCGTGACGGCGAGGTGGTGCGGATCACGCCCGATGGCCCCTTCGTCGGCACCAATATCGACACCGAGCTGGCAGCAGCTGAAGCCGGGCTCGGCATCGTCGCCAGCTTCGAGGGGTTTCTGGCGCCGTTCTTCGCGGACAGGAGGCTGGAGCCGGTGCTGCCCGACTGGTGGCAGCCTTTCTCCGGCCCCTTCCTCTATTATCCGAGCCGGCGGTTGATGCCGGCGCCCTTGCGGGCCTTTGTCGACTTCATCCGGCGGTCTTGAGGCCCTTGATCTCGGCCGACAGGTCCGCGACCTCGCCGGCCTCGAAGCTCGCGACGGGATAGGCGCAGTAATCCGCCGCATAATAAGCGCTTGGGCGGTGGTTGCCCGACGAACCGAGCCCGCCAAACGGCATGGTGCCGGCAGCACCCGTGGTCGGACGGTTCCAGTTGAGCACGCCCGCGCGCGCGCGGTCCGCATAGCGGCGCCACAAAGCCTCGTCGGCCGAGATCAGGCCGCCCGAGAGGCCGTAAGCCGTGGCGTTGGCAGCGTGGATCGCGGCGTCGAAGTCGGCGACGTGGATCACTTGGAGCACCGGCGCGAAGATCTCCGCATCCGGCACGTCGAGCCCGGTCACGTCGAGGATCGCGGGCGTGACATAGGCGTCCGAGCGGCCTTCGATCTTTGCGAACGGGCGGAGCACCTTCGCACCCTTGGCGACGAGCGCGGCCACCGCCTCGCGCGCCTTGTCGGCGGCGGCGGCGGAGATGAGCGGGCCGAAGGTCGGCTCGGGTGTCTCGTCCCACTGGCCGATGGTGAGGCGGTCGGCCATCTGGGCCACGGCCTCGACCATTCGGTCACCCTCCGCGCCCTCCGGCACGATCAGCCGGCGCGCGCAGGAGCAACGCTGGCCGGACGTGATGAAGGCCGACTGGACGACGATCGAAGCGACAGCTTGCCGATCGCCGTCCCACGCGATCAGCGGGTTGTTGCCGCCCAGCTCGAGCGCGAGGATCACTTCCGGGCGATCCACGAACACGCGCCGGAAATGCGCGCCCGCGCCCGCCGAGCCGGTGAAGAGCAGCCCGTCGATATGCCCGTCGAGCAGCGCCGCACCGGTGTCGCGCCCGCCCTGCACGAGGTTGAACACGCCGTCGGGCAGGCCCGCTTCGGCCCAGCACTTCGCCATGATCTCACCGACCAGCGGCGTCTCTTCGGACGGCTTGAACACCACCGTGTCGCCTGCCAGCAGCGCGGGCACGATATGGCCGTTGGGCAGGTGCCCGGGGAAGTTGTACGGCCCCAGCACCGCCATCACGCCATGCGGACGGTGGCGCAGAATGGCGCGGCCGAAGGCCATGCCCTGTTCCCGCTCACCGGCGCGATCGGCCTGCGCCTTGATCGAGGTCTCGACCTTGGCGACCATCGTGGCGGCTTCTTGGCGGCCCTCCCACGCCGGCTTGCCCGTCTCCTGCGAGATGGCGCGGGCGAGCGTGTCAGCGTTCGCCTCCAGCCGGGCCTTGAAGGCGCGGACGAAGGCGATGCGCTCGTCGAGCGGCGTCACCGACCAGCCCTCGAACGTGGCGCGGGCCTTGGCGAGGACGGCGTTGACCTCGGCCGGGCCGGCGGCGACGCCTTCCCAGAGGGTCTCGCCGGTGGCGGGGTTGGCGGAGCGGAAGTTCGTCATGGGTGCGTCTCTATCACGCCACCGCGGCCAGTTGCACGCGCATCGCCTCGCAGGTCGCCTCGACGCGGCGGACGATCTCGTCGGCCTCCTCGGCGGTGAGCACCAGCGGCGGCAGGATGCGCACGCAATTGTCGCCGCAGCCCGACAGCAGGATGTGCTGCGCCCAGCCCTTGGTCAGGAATTCGCGGTTGTTGGGCTTGAGCTTGAGGCCGACCAGCATCCCCTTGCCGCGCAGCTCGACGATCATGTCGGGGTTGCGATCGGCCACCGCCTGGAGGCCGGCGCGGAGATGCTCCGAGACGGTGCGCGCGTTGGCCAGCGTCTCTTCGCTCGCGATCACGTCGAAGGCGGCGAGCGCCACCGCCATGCCGAGCGGGTTGCCGCCGAAGGTCGATCCGTGGGTACCGACGACCATGCCCTTGGCGGCCTCTTCGGTCGCGAGGCAGGCGCCCACCGGGAAGCCCGAACCCAGCGCCTTGGCGATCGCCATGATGTCGGGCGCGGTGCCCTCGAACCACTGGTGCGCGAACAGCTTGCCGGTGCGGCCCATGCCGCTCTGCACTTCGTCGTGGATCAGCAGCACGCCATGCTGGGTGCAGAGCTGGCGCAGGCGCAGCAGATCCTCGCCCGAGAACGCACGCGCGCCGCCTTCGCCCTGCACCGGCTCGACGATTACCGCTGCCATGCCCGGCCGCGCGACGGCTTCGGCGAAGGCGGCGTGGTCGTCCATCGAGAGGTGAAGGAAGCCCGGCAGCGGCGGGCCGAAGCCGTCGAGATAGGCCGGATTGCCCGAGGCGTTGATCGCGCCATAGGTGCGGCCGTGGAAGGAGCCGGTGAAGCCGATCACCTCGAAGCGCTCCGGCTGGCCGTTGACCTTATGATAGCGGCGCGCGGCCTTGATCGCGCACTCCACCGCCTCGGTGCCGGTGTTGGAGAAGAACACGCGGTCGGCGAAGCTGTGGGCGGTGAGCTTGGCGGCAAGCTCGGTCTGGCCGGGGACGCGTAGCGCGTTGGAGGTGTGCCAGAGCTTGCCTGCCTGCCTGGTCAGCGCCTCGACCAGCACGGGGTGGCAATGGCCGAGCGCGTTGGTGGCGACGCCGTTGATGCAATCGAGCCAGCGTGTGCCGTCGGCCTCGGTGAGCCAGATGCCCTCGCCGGTCACAGGGGTGACGGGGGCGGGGTTGTAGACGGGCATGATCGGGCTGGTCATCGACTCATTCCTTGTGCATAGATCGCATGTCTATTGACCTCGTGCGCGGCACATACAAACGTAAAAGCCTCACATCCTCATGAGGGAATGGAATGAGCGAGGAGGATCGCCGCACATTGCCGCCGATGGCGATGCTGCACAGCTTCGCGGCGGCTGCGCGCCATGGCAGCTTTTCCCGCGCCGCCGCCGAGGTGGGGCTGACGCAGAGCGCGATCAGTCGCCAGATCGCCAATCTCGAGGAATGGATCGGCGCGCCGCTGTTCGATCGCGCCGGGCGGCGGGTGAGCCTCAACGAAGTCGGGCGCGGCTATGCCGACGAGATCGTGCCGGCGCTCGCCCAGATCCGGCGCGCAACCGCGCGGGCGGCGGAACGGCCGCAGCAGCGCGTCGTGGAGCTCGCCACACTCCCGAGCTTCGGGATGCGCTGGCTGGCGCCGCGCCTGCCGCGCCTCACCGAGCGGCATCCGGACCTGATCGTCAACTTTGCGGCGCGCACCGACGAGTTCGACTTCGCCGCCGAGCCCTTCGACGCCGCGATCCATTTCGGCCGGCCCGACTGGCCGGGGGCGGCGTGCGATCTGCTGTTCCATGAGGCGGTGATCCCGGTGGTCTCGCCTGCGCTCGCGGCGGGGATCCGGGCACCGGCCGATTTCGCGAAGCTGCCCTTGCTCGTCCAGTCCAACCGGCGCGATGCGTGGGCGCGCTGGTTCGCGCTGGCGGGCATCGATCATGTGCCGGAGGGGCCGTTGCCGGGCTTCTCGCACTTCCTGATGCTGGCGCAGGCGGCGGCGGCGGGTGCGGGGGCGGCGCTGGTGCCGAGCTTTCTGATCGAGCCCGAACTTGCATCGGGCGCGCTGGTGTCGCCGATCGACCTGCCGTTGCCGAGCGCGCGGGCCTATTATCTCGTCTATCCGCCCGCGCGACTGCAATCCTCGGGCCTCCGCCAGCTGCGCGACTGGATGCTGGCGGAGGCGGCGGGCTGAGCGATTAGAGCTTCCACCCCGCTTGCGCGAAGACGCTGCGCTGCGGGAAGGGGTGGAAGAGGAAGTATTTGTCGTTGTTCACATTATCGACGCCGAGCGCGACATGCATATGCTCGTTGACCTTCAGGTCGGCGCGCAGATCCACGACGAAATATTTGTAGAAGCCCTGATAGACGTTGCCGACCACATCGCTGTTGTCGATCGCGCCGAAATTGCGGCTGGAGTAGCGGCCCGCGGCGGTGAGCGAGACATGGTCGGTCGGCCGCCAGGTGCCCACCATGGTCGCCTTCCAGTGTGGCACCTGCGGGAGCAGCTTGCCCTCGGCGGCGGGCAGCACGCTGTCCTTGCGCGTGGTCGCATCGGCATAGGTGACGCTGCCCGACAGATCGAAGCGGGGCAGCAGATCGGTGCGCTGCACGGCCAACTCGACGCCACGCGCTCGCGTCCGGTCGACATTCTGCACGAAGGTACCGACCTGCACCGGGATCACCGGCAGTGTCCCGGTCTGCGAGATCAGCGCATTCTTCACCGCCTCGTTAAAGAAGGAAAGCCGGATCGATCCATGCGCGTCGTGATGCTCGACCGACAGTTCCTCGCTGAGCGCGCGTTCGGGCTTGAGGTTAGGGTTGGGCACGGCTGGTACCGGCGTCGTCACGATCTGATAGAGTTCGCCCACCGTTGGGAAGCGCCACGCCTCGCCGAACGAGGCGCGCACCGTCCAGGCGGCGTTCGGATCCCAGGCGAGCGAGGCCTTGGGCGAGAAGCGATGCGCCGACAGCGTGGGTTGGTTAGCGAGGATCGCCGGCGTGAGCGAGAAATTCACGCCATCATAGGCCTTCCACCACTCGTAGCGGCCGCCGACCGTCAGCGTGAAATGTGGCCACAGCTTCCACGCATCCTGCGCCCAGACGGCGGCGGTGCGCGTCTTGCCTCGCGACTGGAGGTTGAGCGCGCCCTGGCTGCCATGGATCCAGTCGTTGGTGGCGAAGCGATCGCTCTTCAGCGTGAACCAGTCGCCATGCGCGCCGAAGCTGATGCTGTGCGTGGCCGCGTCGTCGGATCGCCACACGCCCTTGGCGTCGATCGTCTTCCAGCCGGTGCCGTCGAGCCGGGTGATATTGCCCTTGCCGCCGCTGAGCGCGCCCGGCAGCAGCGCAGTCGGCGTACGCTGCACGTCATGTGCGAAATCGTAGAGCGTGCCGATCACCTGCCAGTCGAAGCGGTAGCCATGGTCGGTCGCCGCAACGCTGTGTGACCAGTGGCGCTCGTCAAGATGATAGATCCCGCTCGAAAAGCCGCTGGTGAAGGCCTGCTGCCCGGTGGTGGTGTCGGTGAGATAGGTGTCGGCGTGCGCGTCGGTGTCGTTGAGGAACAGCCCGGCGACATAGGTGAGGCGGATCTCGGGCGTGACGTCCAGCGCCGCCTTGAACTTGATATGATCCTGGAGCTGGTGCTCGATCCCGCTCGCGCCGAGCACCTGGGTCGGAAGCCCGGTGCGGGTCGAGGAGGCGAAGCTGCCGCTGGTGCCGGCCGGCTGCGCGCCGGTGACATAGAGCAAAGGCTGGCCGTGGCTGGCGACATGGTCGACGCTGGCGAACAGCGCGAGCGGGCCGAAGCGGTCGCCCACCGTGCCGCCAATCTGGGTGGTCGGCAACGTGTCCCGCGTGCCGTACTGGCTGAAGCGCTGGACGCTGGTGCTGGCGTTGATCGTGGCTTCCAGCCTGTCGGGCAGCCGGGTGGTGATGTTGACCACCGCGCCGATCGAATTGCCCGGATAGGCGGCCGAGAAGGGGCCGTAGAGCACGTCGATGCGGGCGATCTCCTGCGGGCTGACGAGGCTCCAGCGCGGGGAGGCGTTGGTGTTGTTGTTGCCGATCAGCGCCGAAAGCAGGGCGCCGTCGGCATAGATCAGGCTGCGCGCCGAGGCGCCGAGCCCCGAGGTGCGCGTGGCGAGCGGCGCCTGCGTATCGCCGATATGGCGCTTCCTGACGAGCAGGCTCGGCAGATATTTGATCGTGTCCTCCACGGTCACGGCGTTGACCGTGGTGGCGATGGTGGCGGCGTCGATGCTGGCGCGGGTCGACGGCGCATTCTCGATCGTCTGCTGCTGGGTCTGCGCGGTGACGAGGATGTCCTCGGGGTGGGGCGCAGACGGCAGGTCGGCGGCAAGCGCCGGTGCCGCGGCGATCGCCAGCGGCAGCAGGGGCGTACGCAGCAGCGCACGCGGAGGGGTTCTCATCTTGGTTTCCATCGGCTGAAAGGGCATCGGCCGCGCGCACGGGCGCACGGCGTGTGATCAGCCGAGGGCAGGCGGTCCGGTGGGCGGCGGCGGCGGGGCGGCGAGGCCGCGCCCGATCGCAACGGCAGCGGGGATGATGGCAACGGGCGCTTCGATGGCGGGGGCGATCAGCGCGATCGCGGGCAGCACCGGCTCGGCGAGGGCGAGGCCCAGCCCTGCGAAGGCGCAGGGGTGATCGGGCATGCCCTGATCATGGTGATGATCGTGATGATGTACGCCGTGATGCGCCATGCCCGCCATGGGATGGGCGGGGGGGATCTCCAGCGGCCCGGCACCCGAACAGAGCGTGAGATGGAAACCCTGCGCGTCGGCAACGGGCATCCAGCCGGCGGGAATGAGCAGACGCAGCGTCAGCGCGCAGGCGAGCAACGCCAGCGCGATCGTCCGAAGCCTGTTTCGGCCGGATCGGAACGCGTCGATCATGGCCTCCGTCTTTGCGGCATGGGGCGGGGCCGTTCAAGGGGCACCGGACGGACATAGCGAAAGGGCGGCTCCACTTGCGTAGAGCCGCCCCCTTTAAGGCATTCCGATCGGGAAGGATCAGAAGTTGATCTTCACCTCGCCGCCGATGATCCGCGGATCGTTGATCATGCCGGTGAGGTTGTTGAAGTCGATCGCGCTGATCGAGCGGATCTGGTTGGTGATGTTGCGGGCGAACGCCGCGATTTCCCAGTTCTTCGGCGTCTTGTAGCCGATCTTCAGACCGCCTTCCGTCAGCGAGCGGCCGCGGAACTCCTTGGCCGTGTAGAGGAAGTAGTTGATCTTCGAGCGGTACGCCCAGTCGGTGTAGGCGAAGATCTCGCCGCCATTCCTGAGCGGGATGCCGTAGCGCGCCGTCAGGTTGGCGACATAGCGCGGCGCCTGCGGCAGATCGTTGCCGTTGATGATCGCACGGCCGGCCGCGTTGAGCGGATCGGTGACGGTGCAGGCCGCGCCGCAGATGCCGACCGAGATGTTCGGATCGCGGATCTCGGTGAAGTTCCAGCTGCCGCCGGCGGTCAACTCGAGATGCGGCATCGGCCGCACGTTGAGCTGGGTCTCGACGCCGTAGCCCACCGCGTGATTGGCGTTGATGAGCGCGGCCGAGTTGCCCTGCCCACCGACGGCCGTCAGCTGTAGATCCTTGGTGCGCCACCAGTAACCGTCGAGATCGAAGTGGACCGTGCGATCGCGGCTCTCATATTTGAAGCCGCCTTCGCCCGAGATCGTGGTCTGCTTCTTGGCGACGCTGGGGATGCTGCCGAACGCGACGCGATCCTGGATCGCCGGCCCAAGATAGCCGGTCGCGACGCGCGCGTAGAGGTTGAGCTGCGGCGTGAGCGCGTAGGTGGCGCTGGCATCCCAGGTCACGTCATGACCCTTGGCCGGGGTGGTGATCGGCAGGGTCAGGCCGCCGGTGACGCCCGGGGTGTTGCCCGACACGAAGTCCTTCTTGCTGTCGTGGCTGTAGCGGACGCCGGCGCGCAGCGTCAGCTTGTCGGTGGCCTTGTATTCGCCCGAGGCGAAGATGCCGTAATTCTCGTTCTTGTCGTTGTGGAAGATGTCGCCATCTTGCACGCCGGCGGCGTTGAAATCGAGCTCGTGATACTTCAGCCGCTGGTGGAAGTAGTATGCGCCGCCCTGGAAGCGGATGCCGTTGAATTCTTCCGACTGGAAGCGGACTTCCTGGCTGAATTCCTTCGGACGGACGATGTCGCCGGTGTTGTCGGGGAAGCCGCCCGCGTTGAGGGCCGGCGGGAAGCCGATCGGGTTGCCGATGCCGGTCGGGAACGGATAGGCGTTGCCGCCGTCGATGTCGCCGAGGCTCTTGACGTGGGCATGCTCGTAGCTGGTGATCGAATAGAGCGTGCCGATCCCCTCGAACTTGTAGTCGAGGTGAAGGTTGCTGCCCCACTGGCTGAGCTTCTGTTCGCTCAGACCGTCGATCGCGACATGATCCTTGTCGAAGCCGGGCTGGAAGTGGTTGCTGCCGGGCGTGAACAGGCCGGCGCGGAAGATACGGGGCGAACCGTTGAGGTCACGACCGTGGATATTCCACAGCGCGTGGAAGTTGCCCGAGGTGTAGCCGAGCTGGAAGCGGCCGGCGAGGTCGCGATAGCCTTCCAGATGCCTGGGCGCGTTGCCGGTGGTCGAGTCGTTGGTAACCCAGTTGTCGCGGCGCTGCAGAATGCCCGAGGCGCGCCAGTCGAGGCCGTCGGCGATCGGGCCGCCGATGGCGCCCTCGACATTGGCCGTCTTGTAGGTCGCCAGCGAGCCGGTGAGATAGCCGCCAAAATGGTCGGTCGGCTTCTGCGAATCGAGCTTGATCACGCCGGCCGGGGTGTTGCGCCCGAACAGGGTGCCCTGCGGACCGCGCAGCACTTCGACGTTCTCGAGATCGAAGACCGGGAAGGACTTCAGGAAATTGCTCTCGAGCGCGACGTCATCATAGACGATCGACACCGGCTGCGCGGCGTTGGGATCGAAATCCGTGTTGCCGAGGCCGCGGATGTAGAAGCGCGGGAAGGTGCGGCCGAACGAGCTTTCGATCTGAAGGCTCGGCGTGCGCGACGACAGGAAGCGGATGTCGAGGCCGCTCGAATTCAGCACGGCCAGCTTTTCGCCGCCGATCGCGTCGACCGCGACAGGCACGTTCTTGGCCGATTCCGCACGACGGGACGCGGTGACGACGATCTCGCCCGGGCCCTTGTCGGTGGCAGCGGCCGGCTGCGCGTCGGTGGTGGAGCCGCTGGTCTGCGCCTGCGCCGAAGCAGCGGCGAGCGTGACGGCAAGGAAAGATGCGCCGCAGAAAAGCGTGCGCGCGATGAACGTCCGGTCAGACTTCGCGATCATGTAGAACCCCCTTGTGGCCGGCATCCTCTAAAGCGGCCTGCTCTCCCGTCTTCGGAGAGTCGCGGCCCCGTAACAGGAGTGACTTGTGGGCTCAAGCACGGCTTGGCCCGAGACAATATCAGCTTGTGAGGCGTTGCAGAATCGTCGCACGTTGTTCGTCCTTGGGGCGGGCGAACAGCTTGCAATGGGTGATCAGCTCGTCCGCCGCGGGCACGAACAGCATGCGCCGGTCGAGCTGCACCGCATGGCGTGTCGCGGGGATGATGCTGTGCCAGCCGTCGGGGGTATGCACCTGGAAACCCGCCATGATCTCGACCGGAAGCGCCGGGGTGAGCCAGCGCGCGAACAGGGCGGAGCGGAACTGCGCGGAGCCGTCCGGCGGCACAGGCTGGAGGTCGAGCGCGGCGATCAGTCGGGCGGCATCGCGCTCGCTCGTCAGCAGGTCGACATCGGCGACATGGATCGGGTGGGCGCCGTGCAGCGCCATCGCGGCGCTGGCGATGATCCACCAGGGATCGCGCGCCGCGCGCATCGCGTCTGCCACAAGGGCGAGCGATTCGCGCAAGGGGTCGGGCAGCGCCGCGTCCATCGCCGTCTGATAACAGGCGGCGGCGGACTCGTCACGGATAACGGACGGGGAGCGGGTCTTCGGGCAGCGGGATGAAGTCGGGTTCGTCGGGCACGGGCACGAAGCGCTGGGCGCGCCAGTCGGCCTTGGCCTGCTCGATCCGTTCGGGCTCGCTCGACACGAAGTTCCAGTAGATGTGGCGCTTCTCGGCCATGGGCTCGCCGCCGACCAGCATCAGCCGCGCCGCGCCGTCGCTGGCGATCAGCACGATCTCGGCGTCGGGGCGGAAGATCACCAGTTCGCCGCTGGCGAAGCCGCCGCTCTGGCCCGCGACCTCGATCGCGCCCTCGACGACATAGATCGCGCGTTCGACGTGCTCGGCCTTGAGCCGGTAGCGGGCGCCGGCCTGGAGCATGATGTCGGCATAAACCATGTCGGAGAAGGTCCTCACCGGCGAGCGCAACCCGTCGGAGGTGCCTGCGACCAGTGTCAGCTTAACGCCCTCGCCCTCGGTGGAGGGGATCTCATCGGCCTTGTAGTGGGAGAAGGAGGGGTCAATCTCCTCCTGCGCCTTGGGCAGCGCCACCCAGGTCTGGAGACCGAACAGGCTGGAGCCCGAGGCGCGCAGTTCGGGCCGCGTACGCTCGGAATGGACGATGCCGGAGCCCGCCGTCATCCAGTTGACCTCGCCCGGACGGATCGGCTGCACCGAGCCCACGCTGTCGCGGTGCATGATCTCGCCGTCGAGCAGATAGGTGACCGTCGCCAGCCCGATATGCGGGTGCGGGCGGACATCCAGGCCTTCGCCGCCGGTGAAGGCGGCCGGGCCCATCTGGTCGAGGAAGATGAAGGGGCCGACCATGCGACGATGCGCGGACGGCAGCGCGCGGCGCACGCTGAAGCCGTCGCCCAGATCGCGCACCGGCGGCAGGATCACCATGTCGACACCGGCCACATCGCTCGAACGTAGAGTCATGTCGATCTCCATGATCGTCAAAGGGTGGGCCGCCGGGGCCGGGGAGGGGGGAGAACCCCGGCGGCCTTGCGGGACGACGGCCAAGGGGGAGCCGGCCGTCCCGAACCGAATGTGTCACGCCGCGTCGACGAACACCACTTCGCTGTCCTCGATCGCGGTCACCTTGAGCGTGTCCACGTCCTGGACGGCGGCGCCGTCGCGGGCGTTGACACGCACGCCCTCGATCTCGACCGCGCCGGTGGCGGGCACGAGATAGGCGCGGCGATCGTGGCCGAGCGCATATTCCGCCGTCTCGCCGGCCTTCAGCGTCGCCGCGACGACGCGGGCGTCGGTGCGGATCGGCAGGGCGTCGTCGTCATTGGCGAAGCCCGAGGCGAGCGTCACGAACTTGCCCGAGCGTTCGCCCTTCGGGAAGGGACGGGCGCCCCAGCTCGGCTTTTCGCCGGTGCGGGTCGGCAGGATCCAGATCTGGAAGATCGTGGTGACCTCGTTCTCCAGATTATATTCGGAATGCGCGATCCCGGTGCCGGCCGACATCACCTGCACGTCGCCGGCTTCGGTGCGGCCCTTGTTGCCCAGATTGTCCTGGTGGGTGATCGCGCCGGTGCGGACATAGGTGATGATCTCCATGTCGCGGTGCGGATGCGGCGGGAAGCCGGTCTGCGGCTGGATGACGTCGTCGTTCCAGACGCGGACATTGCCCCAGTTCATCCGCTTGGGATCATAATAATTGGCGAAGGAGAAATGGTGCTTGGCGTTCAGCCAGCCATGATTTTCACCGCCCAGCGAGGCGAAGGGGCGCAACTCGATCATCGGATTTCTCCCAACTCGGAGGCAGCAGGCCGATCGGCCGCCGCCAGCTCGAGAGGGGGTATAGGGGGACACGCGCTATCCTGAATACTCGGATAAAATTGTCGCCACTGTTCGATATTATCGAAAGGTGAGGAATCGGCGATCAGGCCCCCTGGCTCGCTGAAAAGCGCGCGAGGATCGCCTTGAGCTTGCCCGCCAGCGCGGCGTCGCGGCCGTGCGGGGCGGTCAGGATCGCGTGATCGAGCACGGTGTCGATCGGCGAGGCTGTGCGATCGGCCGGCAGCGCGGCGGCGAAGGCGGTGACAAAGCGGCGCGCGGTGACGGCGTTGGCGTGCATCTGCGCCACCACGTCGGTGGCGACTACACCGGCTTCTTCCTCGCGCCAGCAATCATAGTCGGTGACCATGCCGACCAGTGCGTAGGGCAGCTCGGCCTCGCGGGCGAGCCGCGCTTCGGGCATCGCGGTCATGCCGATCACGTCGGCGCCCCACTGGCGGTAGACCATGCTTTCCGCGCGCGTGGAGAATTGCGGGCCTTCCATCGCCAGATAGGTGGCGCCGGTCGAGACGCCGCCGCCCGCCGCCTCGATCGCTGCCGCCGCGAAGGCGGAGAGGCGCGGGCAGGTCGGGTCGGCCAGCGAGACATGGGCGACGAGGCCGGTGCCGAAGAAGCTCGCCGCGCGGCCGACGGTGCGGTCGATGAACTGGTCGACGACGGCGAAGCGGCCCGGCGGCAGCTCCTCGCGCAGCGAACCGACCGAGGAGATGGCGAGGATGTCGGTTGCGCCCAGCCGCTTGAGCGCATCGATATTGGCGCGCGCATTGATGTCGGTGGGGCTGATGCGGTGGCCGGCGCCGTGGCGCGGCAGGAACAGCAGCCGGGTGCTGCCGATGCGGCCCGAGAGGACACGATCGGAGGGGGCGCCCCACGGCGTCTCGACCTCATGCCAGCGGGTATCCTCGAGGCCTTCCAGCGCATAGAGCCCCGAACCCCCGATGATCCCGATCGTCCAGCCGTCCATGCCTGTCTTCCCTGTTGTCACCTCGCCACGCGCTCGACGAGCGCGGCGCGCCTGTCAACACCGGGGCGTTGACGACGCGCCCCGTTGCCCGCAAGGCACGTCCATGCGCTTCTTCTCCGACAACGCCGCCGCCGTTTCCCCCGCCGTGCTGGAGGCGCTGGCCGCCGCCAACCGGGTCGACACCGCCTATGACGGCGATGCGCTGAGCCGGAAGCTCGACGGCGCCTTCTCCGATCTGTTCGGCACCGATTGCGCGGCGCTGTGGGTGACGACCGGCACCGCGGCGAACTGCCTGGCGCTGGCCTCGATGGTGCCCCCGCACGGCGGCGTGCTCTGCCACCGCGAGGCGCACATCAACACCGATGAGGCCGGCGCGCCGGAATTTTTCACCCACGGCGCCAAGCTGATCCCGCTCGACGGGGTGGGCGCCAAGGTCATGCCGGAGGCGGTGCGTGCCGCCCGCCGCGCGATCCGCCCGGACGTTCATCAGGTCCAGCCGCACGCGCTGTCGATTACCAACGCCACCGAATCTGGGCTGGTCTACACGCCGGACGAGGTGGCGGCGCTGGGCGCGGTGGCGAAGGAGCTGGGGCTCGGCTTCCACATGGACGGCGCGCGCTTCGCCAATGCGATCGCGACGCTAGGCTGCCATCCGGGCGAGGTGACATGGCGCGCGGGCGTCGAGGCGCTCAGCTTCGGCTTCGTCAAGAATGGCGGCATGTCGGCCGAGGCGCTGGTGTTCTTCCGCAAGGATCTGGTCGAGGTCGCCAAGATGCGCCGCAAGCGCGCCGGCCAGCTTCTCTCCAAGGGGCGCTATCAGGCCGCGCAGATTCTCGCGCTGCTGGAGGGCGACCGCTGGATCGCAAATGGCCGGGCCGCCAATGCCGGCGCGGTGGCGATCGCCAAGGCTGCGGCCACGCGACTGGTGCTGCCGGTCGAGGCCAATGAGATCTTCCTGTGGATGACCCCCGCCGAGGCCGCGGCTCTCCGCGCGCAGGGCTTCGAATTCTACGACTGGGCCGAGGGGCAGGTGCGTCTCGTCACCTCCTGGGATCAGCCGCAGCACGAGATCGAGGCTCTGGCGGCAGCGATCGCGGCCCTCTAGGAACGCTCGCGCGCGTCGGCCGAATCCCGGCGAACGCTGGGAGATCGACATTGTGAGCGAGATTTTGACGGGAACCAGGCCGCTCGGCGCAACGAAGCGCGCCCGAGTCGTGATTCCCTTTCTCGTTTGCACGCTGGTCTGGTCGTCGACCTGGTTGGTGATCCGCTATCAGCTGGGCCTCGTGCCGCCGGCCTGGTCGGTCGCCTATCGCTTCCTCATCGCGACCATCGCGATGGCGCTCTATGCGCGGCTGACGGGTGCGCGGCTGCGGCTGACGGCGCGCGAGCACGGCCTCGCTGCGATCTATGGCTGCGCGCAATATGCGCTCAATTATTACGCCGTGTATCTCGGCGAGCGGGTGATCACCTCGGGGCTGGTGGCCGTCGTGTTCGCGCTGCTGGTGGTGCCCAACGCGCTGTTCGCGTGGATTTTCCTCAAGCAGGGCCTGTCGCGCGCTTTCCTGCTGGGATCGGGCGTGGCGATGATCGGGCTCGGCCTGCTGTTCGCGCACGAGCTGGGCGTGTCGCCCGTCGCCAAGACGGCGATCTGGATGGGGATCGGTTGGTCGCTGCTCGGTGTGCTGTTCTCCTCGATCGCCAATGTCATGCAGGCCGGCAAGCTCGCCAAGGGTATCCCGGTCGCCAGCCTGATCGCCTGGGGCATGGCATGGGGCACGCTGTTCGACTGCGTCGTCGCCTGGGCGCTGGACGGCGCGCCGGTGATCGATCCCAACCCGTCCTACTGGTTGGGCACGCTCTATCTCGGGCTGGTCGGGTCTGCGCTGGCCTTCACCTGCTATTTCGTCGTGATCCGCGAGATCGGGCCGGGCCGCGCCGCCTATACCAGCGTGCTGAGCCCGGTGCTGGCGATGCTGCTGTCGACGCTGTTCGAGAATTATCGCTGGTCGATCGAGGCGGCGGCGGGCGGGCTGCTGTCGCTTGCCGGGCTGTTCGTGGCGCTGCGGGCCAGGCAATCGGCCAGCCCCAAGCGATAGTCGGCGAAGCGCGGCACCCAGCCGAGCAGGCGCCTGGCCTTGCCGTTGGCGACGCGCCGGTTCTCCGCATAGAAGCCGCGCGCCATCGGCGAGAGCCCGGCCGCGTCGAGCGATAGCAAGGGCGGAGGCGCGCGGCGGAGCAGCCGGCACGCCTCCTCGATCACCGCATTCTGGCTGGCGGGGCGGTCGTCGGAGATGTTGTAGGCACCGGCGGGCCCGTGCGTGAACGACGCGATCAGCGCGTCGACGATGTCGTCGACATGGATGCGGCTGAAGATCTGGCCGGGCAGATCGATGCGCTGGGCGCGGCCGTCGGCGAGGCGCTCGAAGGTCGAGCGGCCGGGGCCGTAGATGCCCGGCAGCCGGAAGCGGCGGACATCGGGGCGGAGCGCGCCCCACGCCACATCGGCCTCGGCGCGGGCGGAGCGGCGGCCGGTGCCGATCGCGGCGCTCTCGTCCACCCACGCGCCGCCGATGTCGCCATAGACCCCGGTCGAGGACAGATAGCCGATCCATCGTGCCGGCGCCTGCGCGAGGTCTGCGCCATAGCGCGTCAGCACCGGATCGTGCCCCTCGGCGTCGGGCGGCACCGAGGAGAGGATATGCGTCGCCGATGCGATCGCGGCGCGCACGCCCGCCTCGTCGTCGAAGGCGAGCATGCCCGCGCCTGCGGCACGTCTGGTCGCACGAACCTGCCAGCCGCGCGCGCGAAGGCGTGCAGCGAGCCCAGAACCAGTGTAACCAAGGCCGAGGATCAGCATCGCTGTCATATGGGGCATCTCATGGTCGGCCGCGCGGCCAGGGCGGCCCTGTGTCCGTTGTCACCGCGCGTAGGCATGCCTAGAGGTTGGCACATGGATCAGCATTCCGCCATCGCCACGCCGCCTGCCCCCGTCCTCCGGCTGGAGTATCGTCCGCCGGCCTGGTTGGTGCCGGCGATCCGCCTCGATTGCGATCTCGCCGCGGCCGAGACGATCATCCGCGCCCGGCTGGAGGTGCGGCGCAACCATGCCGAGGGCGCGCCCGACGGGCCGCTGGTGCTCGATGGCGGGCCGGGGATGCACCCGCGCGCCGTCTCGATCGACGGCCGCCGGCTCGACGAGGACGAGTGGCGGATCGAGGACGACCGGCTGGTGATCGACATGGCGGGTACGGCGCACGTCATCGACACCGAGGTGGCGATCCATCCCGACGAGAACACCCAGCTGATGGGGCTCTATGCGAGCGGAGGGCTGCTCTGCACCCAGTGTGAGGCCGAGGGCTTCCGCCGCATCACCTTCTTCCCCGACCGGCCCGACGTGCTGTCGCGCTACATGGTGCGGATGACCGCGGACCGCGCCACCTATCCGGTGCTGCTGGCGAATGGCGACCGGGTGGGCGAGGGCGATCTGGGTGACGGCCGCCACTGGGCGGAGTGGCACGATCCCTTCCCCAAGCCCTGCTATCTGTTTGCGATGGTGGCGGGCGATCTGCAGGCCAATCGCGATCGCTTCACGACGATGTCCGGCCGCAGCGTCGAGCTCGGCATCTGGGTGCGCGCGGAGGATCTGCCGCGCACCGATCACGCGATGGCCGCGCTCAAGGCAGCGATGGCATGGGACGAGCGCGTCTATGGTCGCGAATATGATCTCGGCATCTTCAACATCGTCGCGGTGGCCGATTTCAACTTCGGGGCGATGGAGAACAAGGGCCTCAACATCTTCAATTCGCGCTACATCCTGGCGGACCCGGAGACGGCGACCGACGGCGACTATGACGCGATCGCGGGCGTGGTGGCGCACGAATATTTCCACAACTGGTCGGGCAATCGCGTCACCTGCCGCGACTGGTTCCAGCTCTCGCTGAAGGAGGGTTTCACCGTCTTCCGCGATCAGGAATTCTCCGCCGATCAGGGCAGCCGCGCGGTCAAGCGGATCGAGGATGTGCGCGTGTTGCGTGCGGCGCAATTCCCCGAGGATGGCGGCCCGCTCGCCCACCCGATCCGGCCGGATTCCTATCTCGAGATCAGCAATTTCTACACGGCGACCATCTACAACAAGGGCGCCGAAGTGATCCGCATGCTGCACACCATGCTGGGGGCGGATGGTTTCCGGCGCGGCACCGATCATTATTTCGCCCGGCATGACGGGCAGGCCGCGACCTGCGAGGATTTCGTGGCGAGCATGGAGGAGGCGAACGGGGCCGACCTCGGCGATTTCCGCCGCTGGTACTGGCAGGCCGGCACGCCGCGGGTGCGCGCGACGCTGCACCATGAGCCCGGCAGCGGGCGGGCGCATCTTGCGCTCAGCCAGCTGGTGCCGGCGACGCCCGGCCAGCCCGACAAGGAGCCGATGCCGCTGCCGCTCAGGCTCACGCTGTTCGGTGCCAACAGCGGCAAGCCTGTTGCCGAAGAGCATGTGCATGTGCTGCGCGACGCCGAGGCCGAAATCCTGTTCGAGGGCATCGACGAGCGGCCGGTGCTGTCGATCAATCGCGGCTTCTCGGCGCCGGTGGTGATGGAGACCAACCGCACGCCGGCCGATCTCGCCTTCCTGTCGGCGCATGACGACGATCCCTTCGCGCGCTTCGAGGCGATGCAGCAGCTGATGGTCGATACGCTGGTCGCCGCGATCACCGGCCAGCCGGTCGACGCCACGCCGGTGATCGAGGCGGTGCGCAACACGCTCACCGATCCGGCGCTCGATGCTGCGTTCATCGGCGAGGCGG
>DATGEV010000068.1:0-2015 GCA_035309885.1 Sphingomonas sp. | reverse complement strand
TCCGCGAAGCTCTCGCCATGGATCAGCTCGGCCGAGCAGCGCTGCATGGTGGGCGACGAGCGGGCAATCGGATTGGTCAGGTAGAAGTCGGCGATCGGATAGACGATCGTACCGGAAACGTCACCACCCTTCGGTGCAGCGGCGAGCGCCGCGACCGGGGCAATGCCCTCCTCCGCCAGCGCCGGATGATCGGCGGCGATCCTGGCGCGGAGCTGGTCGAGGCTGTCGAACGGCAGCGTCTTGCCCAGCACCGCCGAGAGCGCGCGCAGGATCGTCCAGTCCTCGCGCGCGTCGCCGACCGGGAACACCGCCCGCTCGGCCCGCTGCACGCGGCCTTCGAGGTTCACCCAGGTGCCCGGCTTCTCGACATAGGTCGCTCCCGGCAGGATGACGTCGGCGGCATGCGCACCGCGATCGCCGTGCGTGCCGATATAGACCTTGAACGCGCCGGCGAACGCCGACAGGTCTGCCTCGTCAACACCGAGCGAAAACAGCACCTTGGGCGCCGCTTCTACAACAGCGGCGAGGCCGCCTTCGGTGGTGAAGCCGAGATCCAGCGCGCCGACACGACCGGCGGCGGTGTGGAGCAGGCCGAAGCCCGCGCCCAGCGCCTCGGCGGTCTGGCGCGCCGCACCATAGCCCCCCTCGATCTGGCACGCGCCCATGCCGGCAATGACGATCACGTCCTCGGCCTTGGTCAGCGCCTCGGGTAGTTCGCCCAGCGCCGAGATATCGGCGCCAAGCCACTGAACCTTATAGGTAAGATCAACCTCGGGGCCGACGGCGTAGACCTTCGCGCCCCTCTTGATCGCCTTGCGGATGCGGGTGTTGACCAGCGGCGCTTCCCAGCGCGGGTTGGTGCCCACGAGCAGGATCGCCTTGGCGTACTCGACGCCCGCGATGGTCGGGTTGAAGCGGTACGAAGCCGGGCTCGCGACATCGAACAGCGCCCCATCGACGCGCGCTTCATGCAGCGACGAGCCATAGGCCTTGAGCAGTGCTTTAAGCGCGTAGACGCTCTCGACCTCGGCGAGATCGCCGGCGAGGCCCACGACCTGATTGCCAGAGACGCCCTGCATCGCCTCGGCGATGGCGGCGAACGCCTCTTCCCAGCTTACGGCCTTCAGCTTGCCGTCGACGCGGACATAAGGCTTGTCGAGACGGTTGCGGACGAGGCCGTCGACGGCATGACGCGTCTTGTCCGACGCCCACTCCTCGTTCACGTCCTCGTTGATGCGCGGCAGCGAGCGCAGCACCTGACGCCCACGAGCATCGAGGCGGACGTTGGTGCCGACAGCATCCATCACATCGACGCCCGGGGTCTTCTTGAGCTCCCACGGACGCGCCTCGAACGAATAGGGCTTCGAGGTGAGCGCGCCGACCGGACAGAGATCGACGACGTTGCCCGACAGCTCGCTGGTGACAGCGTGCTCGAGGTACGACGTGATCTGCATGTTCTCGCCGCGATAGATCGCACCGATTTCCTCGACGCCGGCGACTTCCTCGGCGAAGCGCACGCAGCGGGTGCACTGGATGCAGCGGGTCATGATCGTCCTCACGATCGGCCCCATGTACTTCTCGGTGACGGCCCGCTTGTTCTCGTCGAAGCGGCTATGGCCCTTGCCATAGGCGATCGACTGGTCCTGCAGGTCGCACTCGCCGCCCTGATCGCAGATCGGGCAGTCGAGCGGGTGATTGATGAGCAGGAACTCCATCACGCCTTCGCGGGCCTTCTTGACCATTGCGCTGTCGGTGCGGACTTCCTGGCCGTCGGCGGCGGGCAGCGCGCATGAAGCCTGGGGCTTGGGCGGCCCGGGCTTCACCTCGACGAGGCACATGCGGCAATTGCCGGCGATCGACAGGCGCTCATGGTAGCAGAAGCGCGGGATTTCCTTGCCGGCAGCCTCGGCCGCCTGGAGCACGGTGGCACCGGCGGGGACTTCGACTTCGATCCCATCGACTGTGAGCTTGGGCATCAGAGCGTCTCTTTGAAAAAACGGTCAGCGGGGCGAGCG
>DATGEV010000067.1:0-4964 GCA_035309885.1 Sphingomonas sp. | reverse complement strand
GCCGCGACGATCGCCGGCACCGCCGCGCCCAACACCAGTCCGGCGCCGATGCCGCCGGCCGCCACCAGCCCGAGCTGAATCAGGAAGATCGACGCGATTGCGCCCGACCGCGCGCCGAGCACCTTGAGCGTGGCGATGATGCGGGTCTTGCCGGCGAGATAGGCGCTCACCCCGCTGCCGACCCCGACGCCCGCGATCGCCAGCGCGGCGAGCCCGACCAGCAGCAGGAACTGGCCGAGCTGGGCGATGCCCTTGCGCAGCGATCCCGCCGCTTGATCGGGCGTGCGCGCAGTCCAGCCGGCGCTGGGGAAGCGGTGGACGAAGCGGTCGCCGATCGCGCTCGCGTCGCTGCCGGGCGGCAAGAGAAGGCGATACCGGCTTTCATAGAGGCTGCCCGGCTGGATCACCCCGGTGGCGTCAAGCCCGGTCCTATCGACCAGCACGGTCGGCCCGAGGTTGAAGCCCTCGCCGAGCTTGTCGGGCTCGTCGGCGATGAGGCCGATCACGGTCATCCGCGCCGCACCCAGCCGCACCGCATCGCCGACATGCAGGCCGAGCCGGTCCGCCAGCGCCGGCGCGATCGCCACCTCGCGCCCATGCGGACGCGCGTCGCGCGCGCCGGGAGCGAGGCGGAACTGCCCGACCAGCGGCCAGGCTTCGTCGACCGCCTTCAGCGTCACCAGCGCCGCAGCGCTGCCGTCGAGCGGCTGGACCATGGCGCGGGTGCGGATCGTCTCGGCGGTCCGCCCTGCGGCGGCGAAGGCCGCGGCTTCCTCCACCGTGGCGCGGCGTTGCGAGACGCGCATCTCCAGATCGCCGCCCAGCATCGCGCGGCTCTGGTCGTCGAGCGCGCCGAGGATGCTGGCGGAGAGACTCCCAATCCCGGCGAGCGCGGCGGTGCCGAGGAACAGGCACAGCGCTAGCAGCCACAGCCCGCGTCCGCCGGCCCGAAGGTCGCGGATCGCCAGCCGCCAGGCGAGGCTCACAGCCGGCGCCGGTCCGCGACGATATGGCCGTCGCTGAGCTCGATCACCCGCGCGCAACGTTCGGCGAGGCCGGGATCGTGGGTGATGACGAACAGCGTGGCGCCGGTTTCGGCATGGCGCGCGAACAGCAGGTCCATGATCGCCGCGCCGGTGGCATGATCGAGATTGCCGGTCGGCTCGTCGGCAAAGAGCAGGGTTGGGCGCGGCGCCAGCGCGCGGGCAATCGCGACGCGCTGCTGCTCGCCGCCCGAAAGCTGGGCGGGATAATGGCCGATGCGGTGGCCAAGCCCGACCGCCGCCAGCTCGGCCTCGGCGCGAGCGAAGGCGTCGCGCTCGCCGGCGAGCTCGAGCGGCACCGTGACATTCTCGAGCGCGGTCATGGTCGGCAGCAGGTGGAAGGCCTGGAGGACGATGCCGATCCGTCCGCGCCGGGCGATCGCCAGCCGATCCTCGTCGAGCCGCGCGAAATCGAGCCCCGTCACCTGCACCGAACCGCTGCTCGGCCGTTCGAGCCCAGCGAGCACCGCCATCAGTGACGACTTGCCCGATCCCGATGGGCCGAGCAGCGCGACGCTCTCGCCCGCCTCGACGGCCAGATCGATGCCGCGCAGGATCTCGACCTGCGCGGGCGGTTTGCCCAGCGACAGCGTCAGATTGCGCGCCTCGATCACGATGCTATCGAGAAGCGCGGACGAGGGAGGGGATGAGAATGGCACGGCTGTCGAGATATGGCGGCTGGCGGCGAATTGTCCATCTCACGTTGTGCGTTGCGGCACTCGCGGCCGCACCGGCGCGGGCGGCGGGGCCGCTGATCTGGGCATTGGGCGATAGTCTCACCGCTGGTTACGGGCTTCCCCCGGCCGACGGGTTCACCGTGCAGCTCGAGGCGGCGCTGCGGCGCGCGGGCGTGCCGGCGACGGTGCGCAACGGCGGCATTTCGGGCGATACCAGCGCGCAGGGGCGGGCGCGGCTCAAGTGGGGGCTGCGCGGGCTGGGGACGGCGCCCGATCTGGTGATCCTCGAACTTGGCGCCAACGACATGCTGCGCGGATTGCCGCCGGCGCAGGCCGAGGCCCATCTCGACGCGATCCTAGCCGAGCTCCAGCGGCGGCACATTCGCGTGCTGATCGCGGGAATGAAGGCGGCGCCCAATCTCGGCCCCGATTATCGCCGCGCGTTCGATGCGATTTATCCGCGGCTGGCGCAGCGTTACGGGGCCGCGCTCTATCCCTTCTTCCTCGATGGGGTGGCGGGCCAGCGCGTGCTGATCCAGGCGGACGGGTTGCATCCCAATGCGCGGGGCGTGGCGATCATCGTGGGCCGGATGGTACCAGCGGTGAAGGCGGCGCTGGCGAAAGCGCAGCCCCGAGCTTTGGCCGCTGCAAGGGGCGGCTGAGCCGCTGGGGAGGTTAGGCCGCCGGGGCGATACGCCGGCGCCGGCTGAACAGGAACGCCACCGACAGCCAGGGCCGCGCCGCGCGCTCCTCATGCCCGCCGGCGGCCTGCCAGCGGCGCAGCGCCTCGTCGATGTCGGGGCCGTGCTCGCGCTCGATCAGATCAGCGCATCGCACGACATCTTCCACCATGGTCGAATCGCTCCCCAGTTCGCGCGATCTGCGCGGGTTAGGGGGCAACCTGCACGCCAATGGTTACTACAAGGTGGCGATCGGCAACAGAAACGTTCGATTTCTAGGGCATCGGCGACAGTTCTGGAACGGCGGACTGGGCTTCGCGGGTCGGCGCGGCAGGCGCTTCGCAATGTCGGCTGAGCCCGAGGCCCTTGAGGAATCCGCGACGGACCGATCCGGCATAGACCGCCGCCTGCACGCGCCGCTGCTGCTTGTCGGCGCCGGTCACCACCCGCAGCAGGCCGAGCCCGGGGATGATGCTGCGCACCACTTCGCCGGCGGCGGCGGCGGCAACCTCCGATCCTTCGCCCTTGGCCTTGCCGGGCACATCGACGTCGACGCCGAGCGCGGCGTTGAGCTTGCCGACCTCGGCGGCGATCCGGTCGCAGCTCGTCATGTCCTTGGTGGAATAGGGGGCGGAGCCGGCCAGCTGGAGGATCGGCGGGATTTTGTCTTCCCTGATCCGGGTGTCGCGCAGCGGCTCGGTGGCGGCGCGTTCGACCTTGTTCTGCTGCTTCTGCTCTTTCTGTTCCTGCGCTGCGCCGGGCGTTGCGATCGGAAGGGTGGCGGCCAAGGCGATCAGCAGCACGCAACGCATCGGGATTTCCTCCGGTCCAGGCACGGGAGGCCAGCCTGTCACAGGCGCATCGCCGCGCCAAGCGGTGTCGGCCGATCCGTCTGCCTCTTTCACGCAATTGCCGCCAATGGGCTATAGGCGTCGATCGATGCGAGCACGATGGCATGGGGGTGGCTGGTGGCCGGGCCTGGTCCTGGCCGTGCTTGTCGCCGATCCCGGTCGGGCCGAGGCGCAGCCGCCGATTGTGATCCACTATGTCGCCGATCTCATCGGCGACGCGGCGGGCGGCCGCGCGTGGGCGATCCTGAACACCCGCGTCGCGTGTTTCCTGACAGCTTCGGCCGCGATGGCGCGCTGCTGATCGGGGAGGGGCATGTCAATATCGGCCCGCGCCTTGCGGTGCAGGCCGGCGTCTGGGCCTATAGCGAACAGGCGCCGCGCATCGCGACGGAGCCGGCCGGGGGACCAGCGCCGGCGGCTATGCCATGGTCGAGGCGCGGCTGCTCGACGGCGATCAGGGGCGCGCGCTGCGCGCACCGCTGAGGAGCGGCGGAGCCAGCGACGCCACCAATCCGGTCGGGGCGTATGTCGGCGGCGGGCTGACCTGGGGCAATGAGGCGGCGCAGTTCGGTGCTGCGGTCGCGCATGCCCGGCACGCCGCGCGGGCACGGTCGATGGCCGCCCGAGCTATCGCGCCGAAACCGCGATCGAGGCGACCGCGCGCTGGCGCGTGGCGCATGGCGTTGCGCTCCAGCCCGACGCCCAATATTTCATCCATCCGAGCTGGAACCGGAGCATTTCAACGCGCTGGTCTTCGCCTTGCGGTTCGAGTGGATCTGGCTGGTGGCGCGCTAACCTTGCCCGCCAGCGGGTTAGGACGCCGGGAAGAAGCCGAGATATTCGCCGGCCGCGGCCTGTTCGGGATCGGCCAGCGTGCCGATCGCGCCGGCATCGGCGAGCATCGCGACGGTCCCGGTGCGGTTCGACAGCACCTGCCAGCCGGTCGTGTCGGGCGCAGCGCCCGCCCGCACCGCCTCGAGCGCCGCCAGCAGGCGATCGGGCGCGGGGGCATGGATGACGAAGCCCTCGTTGGCGAGCGCCGCGCGATCGATGCCGAGGATCGCGCACAGCGCGGCCTTGGCGTCGGTGTCGGCGACGGCGGCCGCGCGCGAGGCGGTGATCAGATCGGCCGTCACCGTGTCGACCACTTGGCCGTCGCGCAGCAGCCAGGGCTGATCATCGGCCCACGCCTCGGGCGGGCAGGCTTTGCGCTCGGGGGTGAGCACGGCAAACGGATTGATTTCGGCCGGATAGATGCGGCAGACGCGCGGCCGCTCGGCATAGGCGCCGCAGCGCATGTCCTCGGCCAGGAAGGGGCAGGCGCCCTCGAACGCGGCGACCAGCGTCGTCATGATCCGCGCGGGCAGCGCGCCGCTGGTCGCGGCGAAGGATCGCGCCCGGCGATATTGCGCCTCGGCGTCGTCGGCGGCGGGCTCCTCGGGCCAGGGGATCGCCTCGCAGAAGATCTTCACGACGCCGCCCCGCCTGAGCCAGGAGATCGCCTCGTCGACGCTGATCGGCAGGTTCAGATTGTGACAGCATTTGCCGCACATCGTGCAATCGAAACGAATGTCCATGTACGCAACTCCCCTTACCCCCGGGAGGCGCAGCCAACGCTCCCTTGCCTTGCCCGTCTCGATCGGTTCGTGGCGCGTGCGGGCGCGGTTACAGGCCGACGCGCGGACACGCCGCGCCCGTCTGCCCTGGTTGCCG
>DATGEV010000066.1:0-2723 GCA_035309885.1 Sphingomonas sp. | reverse complement strand
TGCGCCCAGAGCAGCGCCGTAAGATCCCCCCGATCGATCCGCGCAGTGGCGGCCGCCGCCGTCTTTGGCTTGGCGTGGTAGGCGACACCCAGCCCGGCCGCCTGGATCATCGGAATGTCGTTGGCGCCGTCACCCACCGCCATCGTCGCCGCGACGTCGAGCCCCAGCACCGTCCGCTCGGCCACGATGGTCGCGAGCTTGGTGGCCGCGTCGACGATCGGCCTCGCGACCGATCCGTCCAGCCGGCCGCCACCGATGCCAAGCCGGTTGGCGATCGCCACGTCAAAGCCGATCTCGGCGGCGACGGGCTCGGCGAAGACGGTGAAGCCGCCCGATACCAACACGCTGCGCGCGCCATACGCCTTCATGGTGCGGACCAGCGCCACCGCGCCCGGCATGATCCGCACGCGCTCCGCCCGACAGCGGTCGATCATCGCCGCGTCGAGATCCCGGAGCAGTGCCACGCGCGCGTCGAGCGCCTCGACGAAATCGAGCTCGCCGCGCATCGCCGCCTCGGTGACCGCGGCGATCTCCGCCTTGATCCCGGCATAGTCGGCCAGTTCGTCGATGCACTCGACGGTGATCATGGTCGAATCCATGTCGGCGACGAGCAGCTTCTTGGCCCGACCGGCCGAGGGCTGGACGACGACATCGAGGCCCAGCCCCTCCAGCGCCGCGCGCGCGCCCGTCGGATCGCCGGTGAAGAGCAGATCGGCCGCATCGCCCTCGTCGAGCCAACTCCACGCCTCCAGAGCCGCCCCCGCCTCCGCCAGCGCATCGCGCGCGCTCGAAATATCGCCGCGCGAAAGCGCGCCCGCTGCTATCAGCGTCGCCGTGAACATGAAGTCTCCGTCTGATCTGCCGCCACTCGCGCTCATCGCAGGGCCGACCGCCAGCGGCAAGAGCACCCTCGCCCTCGCGCTGGCCGAACGGGTCGGCGGCACCATCGTCAACGCCGATGCGAGCCAGGTCTATCGCGACTTGCGCGTCGTCACCGCGCGCCCCTCGGTCGAGGAGGAGGCCCGCGCGCCGCACCGCCTGTTCGGCCATGTCGACGCCGCCGTCGCGCATAACGCCGCCGCCTGGGCGACCGAAGCCAAGGCCGCGATCGTTGAGATCCATGCGGGAGGCGGCACGCCGATCCTGGTGGGGGGCACCGGCCTCTATATCCGCACGCTGATCGACGGCATCGCCCCGGTGCCCGAGATCGATCCCGCCATCCGCGCCGAGGTCCGCGCGCTGCCGGTGGCAGTCGCCCACGCCACGCTCGGCCGCGAGGATCCCGAGGCCGCCGCCCGCCTGCGCCCGAGCGACACCACCCGCGTCGCCCGCGCGCTGGAGGTCGTGCGCTCGACCGGCCGCACGCTCACCGACTGGCAGCAGGAACGCGTCGGGGGAATCGGGAACACCGTCCACCTCTCCCCCCTCCTGCTTGTTCCGGACAGCGACTGGCTCGCGGCCCGCATTGACGCCCGGTTTCGCACCATGCTCGAACAGGGGGCGGTCGAGGAGGTCGATGCCCTTGTCGCGCGAAGCCTCGACCCAGCGCTCCCGGCGATGCGCGCGATCGGCGTGCCCGAGATCGCCCAATGGCGCGCCGGCACGCTGGACCGCGCCACGATGATCGAACGCGCGCAGGCAGCCAGCCGCCAATATGCCAAGCGCCAGCGCACCTGGTTCCGCCATCAGCCCCCGGCCGACTGGAAAAGGATTTCGCAACCTTATGACTCATTTAATGTCATACATGATAACTTTATGTCGCTTTGAGCGATTGACACGCTAGTTTGTTACCGATAGCTCCGCCCTTCCCGCATGACCGAAGGCTCGTGCGGCCGATCGAGGAAGAGCGTGATGACGAGCGAGCAGAGTGGTGCCGATATCCTGGTGCAGGCCCTGACCGACCTCGGTGTCGAGGTGGTGTTCGGCTATCCGGGCGGCGCCGTGCTCCCGATCTACGACGCGATCTTCAAGCAAAATAAGATCCGCCACGTCCTCGTCCGGCAAGAGGGCGGCGCGGCGCATGCGGCAGAGGGCTATGCCCGCTCCACCGGCAAGCCGGGCGTCGTTCTCGTCACCTCGGGGCCGGGCGCGACAAATGTCGTCACCGGCCTTGCCGACGCCCTGATGGATTCGATCCCGATCGTCGTCATCACCGGGCAGGTGCCCACCCACCTGATCGGCACCGACGCCTTTCAGGAGGCGGATACCGTCGGCATCACGCGCCACTGCACCAAGCATAATTATCTGGTGAAGGATCCCGCCCAGCTCGGCGCGGTGATCCATGAGGCGTTCCATATCGCCACTTCAGGCCGGCCCGGCCCGGTCGTGGTCGATCTGCCCAAGGACGTGCAGATCGCCACTGCGCGCTATCGGAAGCCCACCGCACCGCTCCAGCACAAGACCTATCGCCCGCAGGTGAAAGCCGATCCCACCTTGATTGAGGCCGCGGTCGAGATGCTGGCGGCGGCCGAGCGGCCGATCCTCTACACCGGCGGCGGCATCATCAATGCCGGCCCCACCGCGGCCGAAGCGCTGCGCGAGCTGCAGGCGCTCACCGGGGCGCCCGTCACCTCGACGCTAATGGGGCTCGGCGCGTTTCCCGCCGCGCATGATGCGTGGCTGGGCATGCTCGGCATGCACGGCACCTACGAAGCCAATATGGCGATGAATCGGGCAGACCTGATCCTGTGCCTCGGCGCGCGCTTCGACGATCGCGTAACCGG
>DATGEV010000065.1:0-3827 GCA_035309885.1 Sphingomonas sp. | reverse complement strand
CATAGTGGCGTTTCTTGTCATTCTGATCATCTCGCATTGACGGCCCGCGGAGTGAAGATCGCGATCCTGAAGGAGGGCGCTCCGGGCGAGCGCCGCGTGGCGGGCACGCCGGAGACGGTGAAGAAATTCATCGGGCTGGGCGCTGAGCTGGCAGTCGAGGCGGGGGCGGGCGAGGGGGCATCGATCTCCGACAGCGCCTTTGTCGATGCCGGCGCGACCGTCGCCGATCGCACGAGCGTGATCGCCGGAGCGGATATCCTGCTGGGCATCCAGGGGGCCGATCCGGTGAGCCTGAACGGCGTTAAGCCGGGCGCATGGCTGGTGGCAGGGCTCAACCCATTTGGCGAACGGACGCGGGTCGATGCCTATGCGGGTCTCGGGGTCGAGGCGCTGGCGATGGAATTCATGCCGCGCATCACCCGCGCGCAGTCGATGGATATCCTGTCCTCGCAATCGAACCTGTCCGGCTACAAGGCGGTGCTCGACGCGGCGGGCGAATATGGCCGCGCCTTCCCGATGATGATGACCGCCGCCGGCACGGTTTCGGCGGCACGGGTGTTCGTCATGGGGGTGGGCGTTGCCGGCCTGCAGGCGATCGCGACCGCGCGGCGGCTGGGCGCGCAGGTGTCGGCCACCGACGTCCGCTCGGCGACCAGGGAGCAAATCCTGTCGCTCGGCGCCAAGCCGATCTTCGTCGAGAATGTCACCGGCATCGAGGGCGAGGGATCGGGCGGCTATGCCACCGAGATGTCGGCCGAATATCAGGCGGCGCAGGGCGAGCTCGTCTCCGGCCATCTCGCCAGGCAGGATATCGTCATCACCACAGCGCTGATCCCGGGCCGCCCGGCGCCGCGCCTGATCTCGGATGCGCAGGTGGCGACGATGCGGCCAGGCTCGGTGATCGTCGATCTCGCGGTCGAAGCCGGCGGCAATGTCGAGGGCGCTGTGGCAGGCGAGGTTGTTACCCGGCACGGCGTGAAGATCGTCGGCCATCGTAACGTGCCGTCGCGGCTGGCAGCGGATGCCTCGGCGCTATTCGCGCGCAACCATTTCAACTTCCTCTCGGCCTTCTGGGACAAGGAGACCGGGCGGCCTGTGCTCCCCGACGGCGACGAGATCGGCGAGGCGATCCGTCTCACGCGGGACGGCAAGGTCGTTAACCAGCGCCTGCTGGGCTGAACCGAAGGGACAAGGACATGGACTTCATCTCGATCCTGTCGATCTTCGTGATGGCCTGCTTTGTGGGCTATTATGTCGTCTGGTCGGTGACGCCGGCGCTGCACACGCCGCTGATGGCGGTGACCAATGCGATCTCCTCGGTGATCATCGTCGGCGCGCTGATCGCGGGTGCGGCTTCGGGCAGCACCACCTCGAAGTGGCTCGGGCTTGTCGCGGTGGCGCTGGCGAGCGTGAACATCTTCGGGGGCTTTGCCGTCACCGAGCGCATGCTCGCCATGTACAAGAAGAAGGATCGGCCACAGGCCAAGTGATCCCGGCAAATTAGGGGTAAGTGAATGTCGGAAGCCGTGGCCGTGAACCCGTGGGTGGCGCTGATCTACCTGATTGCGGGCATCTGCTTCATCATGGCGCTGCGCGGCCTGTCGAGCCCCGAGAGCAGCCGCCGCGGCAACCGCTTCGGCATGACGGGCATGGCGCTGGCGGTGGGCACCACACTCGTCACCCATGGCGTGGCCAGCCTGTGGCAGATCGCCGTCGCCATCGCGATCGGGGGCAGCATCGGCTTCGTGACCGCGCGCCGCATCCAGATGACGGCGATGCCGCAGCTGGTCGCGGCCTTCCACAGCCTCGTCGGCATGGCGGCAGTGCTGGTGGCGATCGCGGCCTATGCCAATCCCGGCGCGTTCGGCATTCTCGATCTTGCCACCGGGCATATCCACCAGGTCAGCCGGATCGAGATGGGGCTCGGCATCGCGATCGGTGCGATCACCTTCTCGGGCTCGGTGATCGCCTTCCTCAAGTTGAACGGCAACATGTCGGGCAAGCCGATCCTGCTGCCCGGGCGCCATGTCATCAACCTCGGCACGCTGGGGCTGATCGTGGCGCTGATCGCCTATTTCGTCACCGACGACGCGGCGCCCGTGTTCGCGGCCGTCACGGCGCTGAGCTTCCTGATCGGCTTCCTGCTGATCGTGCCGATCGGCGGCGCGGACATGCCGGTCGTGATCTCGATGCTCAACAGCTATTCGGGCTGGGCGGCGGCGGCGATGGGCTTCACGCTGCACAACACCTCGATGATCATCACCGGCGCGCTGGTGGGCTCCTCGGGTGCGATCCTCTCCTACATCATGTGCCGCGCGATGAACCGCAGCTTCATCAGCGTGATTGCCGGCGGCTTCGGCGCGGTGACGGACGTAGGCGGCGGCGCGACCGCGCTCGACCGGCCGTGGAAGCGTGGGTCGGCCGAGGATGCTGCCTTCCTGATGAAGCAGGCCGAGCAGGTGATCATCGTGCCCGGCTACGGCATGGCGGTGTCGCAGGCGCAGCACGCGCTGCGCGAGATGACCGATCTCCTCAAGAAGGAAGGTGTTCGCGTGAAGTTCGCGATCCATCCGGTCGCGGGGCGCATGCCGGGGCACATGAACGTGCTGCTCGCCGAGGCCAATGTCCCCTATGACGAGGTGTTCGAGCTCGAGGACATCAACGGCGAGTTCGCCCAGACCGACGTCGCCTTCGTGATCGGCGCCAACGACGTCACCAACCCGGCCGCCAAGACCGACAAGACCTCGCCGATCTACGGCATGCCCGTGCTCGACGTCGAGAAGGCCAAGACCGTGCTGTTCGTGAAGCGCTCGATGGGCGGTGTCGGCTATGCCGGCGTCGACAATGACGTGTTCTACATGGACAACACCATGATGCTGCTCGCCGACGCCAAGAAGATGGTCGACGAAATCGTCAAGGCGATGGCCTGACGTTCGGGCGGGGGTGCCGGCGACGAAACGCCGCGGCTCCCCCCCGGACGGCGCGCCCATATCAGGGGCCAACGGCAGGCCGTCCGGGCGCTTCAGCGCGATCGGGTGACATCGGGCCCGGTGTTGCCAGTGGCCGTCCAACATCCTTCGAGACGCTCCCCCGGAGCGAGATCTGTTCCGATTGCATCGGATCGGCGGCTCCAGATTGTTGGTTTGGCACGATTTCCGAATCAGTGGCGGATTCCGTCCTCGCCAAAATCGCTCTAGATGATCGAACGGATCCCATGATCGGCGCATGACATCGTTTCCCATGCGCAACTTTGTGCCCGATAAATCATCGGCCGCGTCATGATCTTTAAACCGTAACGACCTCCGGAAGACCTAGGTCTGTGCTTAGGTCGCACTCCCTCTGTGAGTGATTCTGGCTCCTTTCGGTACATCAGACGGTTAATATCTTGTCGCTGCCGTGATCGCGCGTATATTTAATACTTTCGGGGAGGGCGCCCACGCCTCTTCGCATTATCGATGTGTTGCGCAGCGCAGATCGAGGGCCGTCTCGGGGGACGTCATGACAAAAGCTGCGCATATTTCGCTGTTCGGGGACAATGAGATAGCAAGGGAAGGGTTGAAGCGCCTCTTGGTGGAGGGGGGGTTCGAGACCCGTTGCATGGCCGTCGAGGATATCAGCCGGGTCGTGGCCGAGCTTCCGGACGAACCAGAGCATGTCATCGCGATCGATACCCAATCGGGCGAGGCGGGGCTGGTGGCATGCAGCCTGATCCGGGAGCATCTCCACTCTGCGCGCATCGTTCTGATCGGTGACGGCTGTGACAGCGCCACGGTGCGCCAATCGTTTGGGATCGGGGCGAACGGATACCTGGCGCGGCAGGTTTCCTA
>DATGEV010000064.1:0-3273 GCA_035309885.1 Sphingomonas sp. | reverse complement strand
CGGCCGCCGCGACGCCGAACAGCGCGCACTGATGGCCGTTGGCGAGTTCGAGCTGGATTCGCGCATAGGCGTGGCGCGCGTCGACCGGCACGATCTCGACGATATTGTCGGCCCAGTAGCGCGAGCCGTCCATCATCCCGTTCAGGAAATGCTGGCCGTAGCGGCCGGACAATTGGTCGACCGGCGAGGACGAGGGGGCAGTCGCGCCGAGGCAGGCCAGTGCCATCAGCGCGACCGCCCGCCGCATCAGTCTTCCTGGCCCGCCAGCCACTGCTCGAGCCACTTGATCGTGTACTCGCCCTGCTGGAACTCGGGATCGTCGAGCAGCTTCTGGTGGAGCGGGATCGTCGTCGTCACGCCGTCGATCACGAACTCTTCCAGCGCCCGGCGCAGGCGGCGGAGAGCCCCTTCGCGGGTGTGGCCCCAGACGATCAGCTTGGCGATCATCGAGTCGTAATAGGGCGGTACGCGGTAGCCGGCGTAGAGCCCGCTATCGACGCGTACGCTCATGCCGCCGGGCGCGTGATAGCCCTTCACCAGGCCGGGCGAAGGCGCGAAGGTACGCGGATGCTCGGCGTTGATGCGGCATTCGATCGCATGGCCGCGGAACTCGACATCCTCTTGACGCAGCGTCAGCGCATGGCCCTCGGCGATGCGGATCTGCTCGCGAACGAGATCGAGCCCGGTGATCGCCTCGGTCACCGGATGCTCCACCTGCAGGCGGGTGTTCATCTCGATGAAGTAGAACTGACCGTCCTCGTAGAGGAACTCGATCGTGCCGGCGCCGCGATAGCCCATGTCGGCCATGGCACGGGCGACGATGCCGCCCATTTCCTCGCGCTGCACCGCCGAGATGACGGGCGAGGGGGCTTCTTCCAGCACCTTCTGGTGGCGGCGTTGGAGCGAGCAGTCGCGCTCGCCGAGGTGAATGGCGTTGCCATTGCCGTCGCCGAAGATCTGGAACTCGATGTGGCGCGGATCGGAGAGATATTTCTCCATGTAGACGGTGGCGTCGCCGAACGCGGCCTTCGCCTCGCTGCCCGCCTGCTGCATCAGCGTTTCGAGCTGGCTCTCGTCGGGCACCACCTTCATGCCGCGTCCGCCGCCGCCCGATGCCGCCTTGATGAGCACCGGATAGCCGATCTCCGCCGCGACGCGCTTGGCTTCCTCGACGTCGGTGAGCGGGCCGTCCGAGCCTGGCACCAGTGGCAGGCCGAGCTTGGCCGCCGTCAGCTTGGCCTCGATCTTGTCGCCCATGATGCGGATATGCTCAGGCTTGGGCCCGATGAAGATCAGCTCATGGCTTTCCACGATCTCGGCGAAGCGTGCGTTCTCGCTGAGGAAACCGTAGCCCGGGTGGATCGCGTCGGCGCCCGAAATCTCGGCCGCGGCGATGATGTTGGGGATGTTGAGATAGCTCTCGGACGCCGCCGGCGGCCCGATGCAGACGGCATGGTCGGCCAGCCGCACATGCATCGCGTCCGCGTCGGCGGTCGAGTGCACCGCCACCGTCTGGATGCCCATCTCATGGCAGGCGCGGTGGATGCGGAGTGCGATCTCGCCGCGGTTCGCGATGAGGACTTTCTGGATCGCCACGGGGGCTTACTCGACGATGACGAGCGGCTGGTCGAACTCGACCGGCTGGCCGTTCTCCACCAGCACCTGCGTCACCTTGCCGGACTTGGGCGCGAGGATCGGGTTCATCACCTTCATCGCCTCGACGATCAGCAGCGTCTCGCCGGCGGCGACTTGCTTGCCGGCCACGACGAAGGGCGCGGCGCCCGGCTCGGCGGCGAGATAGGCGGTGCCCACCATCGGCGACTTCACCGTGCCGGGATGATCGGCGGGAGCCGCCGCCGGAGCGGGAGCGGCGGCCGGTGCAGTAGCGGCCGGAGCCGGCGCGGCGGCATAGCCAGCGCCCATCTGCACGGCCGGTGCTGCGGCCATCGAAACGGTGCGCGCGACGCGGATGCGGCGATCGCCGTCCTGCACCTCGATCTCGGTCAGGCGGGTGGCGTCGAGCAGTTCGGCGAGCTGGCGAACCAGTCCGGCATCGACCTGCATCGCGGCGCCATTCGCGCCCTCGGGAGTATCGGTCATGAACTCGACCCTTTCTGTTCTACGTATCTTGAATCTGATCTGGGCTGTTTCTCGGCCGCTCCCTGTCAGAGCTTTGCGGCCGCGTCCAGCGCGAGCAGATAGGACATTGCGCCAAAACCTGCCACCGTCCCCTTCGCGGCGCGGCCGACGAAACTCACATGGCGGAAGCTCTCGCGGCTGTGCGGGTTGGAGAGATGCACCTCGATCACCGGCACTTTCACCGCCTTGATCGCGTCATGGATCGCCACCGAGGTGTGGGTGAAACCGCCCGCGTTGAGCAGCACTGCCTTGGCGCCCCGCGCGTTCGCCTCCTGAATCCAGTCGACCAGATGGCCTTCATGGTTGGACTGGCGGATATCCACCTCCAGCCCGAGTTCGCGGGCGCGATCATCGAGCATGTTGGAAATATCGTCGAGCGTGTCGGATCCGTAGATCTCCGGCTCGCGCAACCCCAGCATGTTGAGATTGGGGCCATTCAGCACGAACACGGTATCGGCCATCAATGTCCCTTTCGGTTGCGGGCCGGCGGGCGCGGTCCCTATATGCGCGGGACCTCCCTAACCGCTCTGCGTGGAAAACAACACTCATGCACTCCGACGGCACCATCTCCATCCGCGTCAATGGCGAGCATCGCCGTATCCGCGACGGCCTGACGCTCTCGCAGCTCGCCTCCGAGCTGGGGCTGGAGCCCACCAAGGTCGCGGTGGAGCGCAATCTCGAAGTGGTGCCGCGCTCGACGCTGGGCGACGTGCGCGTCGAGGATGGCGACGAGCTGGAAATCGTCCACTTCGTTGGTGGTGGCGACCATGCCGCGCCGGTGATCGACGATACATGGACCGTCGCGGGCAAGACCTTCCGCTCGCGGCTGATCGTCGGCACCGGCAAGTACAGGGACTTCGAGCAGAACGCCGCGGCGGTGGAAGCGTCGGGGGCGGAGATCGTCACCGTCGCGGTGCGTCGCGTCAACGTCAGCGATCGCAACGCGCCGATGCTGACCGACTATATCGATCCCAAGCGGATCACCTATCTGCCCAACACCGCCGGCTGCTTCGATGCCGAATCCGCGGTCCGCACGCTCAGGCTGGCGCGTGAGGCAGGCGGCTGGGATCTGGTGAAGCTGGAGGTGCTGGGCGAGGCGCGCACGCTCTATCCCGACATGGTCGAGACGCTGCG
>DATGEV010000063.1:0-7739 GCA_035309885.1 Sphingomonas sp. | reverse complement strand
TTTCGGCGCCCGCCTGCCCGCCTGACACGGGTGCGTCGAGCACCAGCAGCCCGCGATCCCGGCCCTCGACGCCCAACTGGCGGGCGATCTTGGCGGAGACGGTGGTGTGGTCGACGAACAGCGCGCCGGGCTGCATCGTGCGGAAGGCGCCTTGCGGCCCCAGCGTCACCTCGGCGAGATCGTCATCGGTGCCGACGCAGCAGAACACCGCATCGGCGCCCTCCGCGGCTTCCGCGGCGCTGGCGGCGGCCCGCCCGCCATGCGCTGTGACCCAGCCTTCCGCCTTCGCGGGCGAGCGGTTGTAGACGGTGAGATCGTGGCCGGCGGCCGCGAGGTAACGAGCCATTGGAGCGCCCATCACGCCCAGTCCGAGATATGCCAGTTTCGTCATAGGGGCCGGGGCATAACCCACCTTCCTTGCCGCCGCCAGATGGTCTAGTCGGACTTCATCATGGCAACAGTCGAAGCAACCGCGCGCCGCCCCGAGGATCACCCCACTGTCACCATCGCGGACATCCGAATGGCGCACGAGCGGATCGCACCCAGCATCGTCCGCACGCCGACGCTCCATTCGAAGACGCTGTCGGCGATGACCGGTGCGAATGTCTGGCTGAAGTTCGAGAATCTCCAGTTCACCGCCGCCTACAAGGAGCGCGGCGCGCTCAATAAGTTGCTCCAGCTCACCGAGGAGGAAAAGGCGCGCGGCGTGATCGCGGCGTCGGCCGGCAACCACGCGCAGGGCCTCGCCTATCATGGCGCGCGGCTCGGCATTCCGGTGACGATCGTGATGCCCAAGCCCACGCCGACGGTGAAGGTGCAGCAGACCCAGAGCCATGGCGCCGAGGTGATCCAGATCGGCGAGCGCTTCGACGACGCGCAGGCTGCGGCCTATGAGATCGCCGCCCAGCGGGGCCTCACCTTCGTCCATCCCTTCGATGAGCCGGCGATCATCGCCGGGCAGGGTACCGTCGCGCTGGAGATGCTCGAGGATGTGCCGGAGATCGACACGCTGGCGATCCCGATCGGCGGCGGCGGCCTGATCTCGGGTTGCGCCACCGCGGCGCGTGCGATCCGGCCGGGGATCGACGTGGTCGGCGTCCAGGCCGAGCTCTACCCCTCGATGTATGCCGAGCTGAACGGCGTCGAGCTTCCCTGCGAAGGCGACACGCTGGCCGAGGGCATCGCCGTCAAGCAGCCGGGCAAGATCACCCGCGAGATCGTCCACGCACTGATCGAGGACATCGTCCTCGTCTCCGAGCGTGATCTGGAGAAGGCGGTGTCGCTGCTCCTCCAGATCGAGAAGACCGTGGCGGAAGGCGCCGGCGCCGCCGGCCTCGCCGCGCTGCTCGCCCATCCGGAGCGCTTCGCCGGCAAGAATGTCGGGCTGGTGCTGACCGGCGGCAATATCGACACGCGACTGCTGGCGAACGTGCTGCTGCGCGATCTGGCGCGTTCGGGCCGGCTTGCGCGGCTGCGCATCCGGCTTCAGGATCGGCCGGGCGCGCTGTTCAACGTCGCCCGCGTGTTCGACGAACTGCAGGTCAACATCATCGAGATCTACCACCAGCGCGTCTTCACAACGCTCCCGGCCAAGGGTCTCATCACCGAGATCGAATGCGAGACGCGCGACGCCGAGCATCTCGACCGGCTGGTCTCGGCGTTGGTCGAGCATGGCTATCAGGTCAGCCGCGTGGAGCTCGCCTGAGCACCTGAACGACTCGTCCTTTGTCGAATTCTGGCACGAAAAGGTGCGTTAACTTTCTTTTAACGCATGGTGACTCTTTCGCACCGGCGACTCTTGCCCCATAAAGAAGTCAGCAACCATGTGTGGGACGAGAGGACGGCCAAGACGGTGAGCGCACCTTTTCGCTTTCCACGATTTTTCGTGACCACGCCGAGCCCATGCCCCTATTTGCCGGGCCGGACTGAGCGGAAGGTGTTTACCGAACTCGCAGGGCCACACGCCAGCGAACTGAACGACGCGCTGGGGCGGATCGGCTTCCGCCGCTCGCAGTCGGTCGCCTATCGGCCGAGTTGCCAGGGTTGTTCGGCCTGCGTCTCGATCCGGGTGGTGGCTAGCGAATTCAAGCCGAACACCACCCAGCGCCGGCTGCTGCGCCGCCATTCCGATATCGCCATCACCGCCTGCAAGCCGTGGACCACCGAGGAGCAGTTCGTGCTGCTCCGCAAATATCTCTCGGCGCGTCATCCGGGCGGCGGCATGGCCGACATGGACGAGTTCGACTTCGCCGACATGGTCGAGCAGACCCCGGTGAAAAGCTTCGTCATCGAATATCGCGAGCCCTCGACCGATGGGCGGCCGGGCAAGCTGATCGGCGCCTGCCTCACCGATCAGCAGGGCGACGGGCTGTCGATGATCTACAGCTTCTTCGATCCCCATCATCCCGATCGCGATGGGCTCGGCACCTTCATCATCCTCGATCACATCCGCCGCGCCGCGGAGGCGAGGCTGCCCTATGTCTATCTGGGCTATTGGGTCGATGGCTCGGCGCGGATGCAGTACAAGACGCGCTTCCGCCCTATCGAGCGGTTGACCACCGCCGGCTGGCAGCGCTTCGAACCGCCCGAACCCAGTGCGGTGCCCGCCGAACGCGAGCCGCTGCCCTCGAAGGAACGGCCGATCGCCTGAACGACGCGGTTTGCGTCGTCCATTTACTCTTGTGCGCTGCAAAAAAGACCGGCACTCTGTTGCGCTCGACCGGCACTCTGTTGCGCTCGACCGGCGCGACAGCGGGGTCGGAGAGCGATGCGGCAAGCGGCGTTCGACGAGGTCTGAGGCAATGGATCGGCCTCGATGCGGGCAATGGCATTTCGCCCGACGAGGCCTATGTTCGGGTCGCAGTCGGGCTCGATTATCGCGATGCCGCGCCCGTCGCGGGCGCGCGCGTCGGCGGCGGCGCTGAGACCATGCAGGTAGAAGTGTCCGTTGCGCAGGCATTGGTGGCACGGCAGGACTGAACCACGATGACTTACTGCGTTGGCATGCTGGTCGAATCCGGTCTGGTGATGATGGCCGACACGCGCACCAATGCGGGCGTCGATGACATCTCGATCTATCGCAAGCTGCACACGCTGGCGGACGGCCCTGATCATCTGGTGTTCGCGGCGACCGCGGGCAATCTGTCGGCGACACAGATGGTGCTGGCCCAGCTCGACGAGGGCTTAAGCGCCTGCGATCAGGGCGATCCGCCGCGCCGCATCACCGACATGATGAGCATGTTCCGCGTTGCCCAACTGGTCGGCGAGGCGGTGGCGCAGGCGCGGGTTTGTCTGGGCCAGACGCTGGAGGGCGCATCGGTGGACGCGAGCGTCTCGATCCTGCTCGGCGGGCGGGTCGGCGATGGACCACTGACGCTCTACCGCCTCTATTCCGAGGGCAATTTCATCGAGTGCCAGCGTGAGCAGCCCTTCCTCCAGATCGGCGAGACCAAATATGGCAAGCCGATCCTCGATCGCGCGCTGCAACATAATACGCCGCTGGAGGAGGCGGTGAAGGTCGGGCTGATCTCGTTCGACTCGACGCTGCGCTCGAACCTCGCCGTGGGGCGGCCGATCGATCTGGTGGTGGTGCCCGCCGATCCGGGCGAGGCGCTGGTCGAGCGCCGCATCGGGGTCGACGATCTCTATTTCAACGATCTGTCGGTGCGCTGGTCGCTGATGCTCAACGAGGCGCGCGCGACGATCCCCGATCCGCCCTTCATGATCGGCTGAGCCGGCGGCCACCGGCGTGCAAAGTTGACACCACGGCACGCTAAAATCGCGGCAGGATGATCGGGCTAGCGCGTTGATATCGTGCGGTTGTCGGTACGCAGTGATGGTTTTGCGCACCATTGCGCGAGAAGCATTCAATCCCTTTGGCAGGTCGAAGCTGAGAACGTATGGCCCGCCGTCGATCAACGCTGACAGAGGAAATCCGACATGGAAAGGGGCCAATCACCGATTGGTCTGCCCAAATCGTTGACTTCGTGGTCGGCGCCTATAGGGCGGCACGCCCCCGCCGAACGCACCGTGAACGATGACTGATAACGCCGACGCAACGAATATCCAGTTGAGCTTCGATCTGGGGGATCTCGATCCCCTGCTGGAACGGCTCGCCCATGGAGAGTCGCTGCTGCGCGTTTGCCGCGATCTTCGGCTGAATTTCCGGGGGCTGCTGCGGCTCGCCGACGATGATCCGGCCTTTGCCATGCGCCTCGGTCGCGCACGGGAGCGCGGGATGGATATCCTGCGCGAGCGTCGCGAGCAGGTGGGGGACGATGTCTTCCAGACGCTGGGCTGGATCGTGCGCCGGCGACTTGGCGCCAAGGCCGGCTAGGTCGGAGAAGGATGTTGATGGCCGGCTCGCTCCTGCGGGAAGAGCCGAGCCGGCCACATGGTCGATCAGCCGGCGATGACCGTCATCGCGACGTCGATGTTACCGTGGGTGGCCTTGGAGTAGGGGCAGATGTCGTGCGCGGCGTGGGCGATCGCCTCGGCAACGTCCTGCGGCACGCCAGGCACGGTGACGACGAAGCGGGCCTGGATGAAATAGGCTTGGCCGGTCATGCCCAGATCGACTTCGATCTCGACGGACAGATCCGACGGAAGCTGCACCTTATTGTCCTGCGCGACGAGCCCGATCGCGGCGATGTAGCAGGCCGACCACGCGCCCGCGAAGAACTGCTCGGCGGTCGGGTGCGACTGAATACCCTCGAACAGGTGCACCGGCTTCGCTTCCTTGCCCGGAGTCGAGAGCGCGATGTCGACGCGGCCATCCTTGTGGGCCACGGTGGTGCGGGTCTTCCGGTGAGGAGCACGTTTTCGATCTTGGTCATGGAAGGTTCCTCGTCGTTCTGATAGCGGGTTTAACGGCGGATACGATCATAACGTATTCGATTAAATCGTATCCGATGAAATATTATCACTTTAGTTAGGGGGCGCTGTCAAGCGCACCCGCCACGACATCAGGATGGGTGTGTTTTGAAGGACTTGCGGCCAATGAGGGCGTGCGACTCGGGGCGCAGCCCGAAGCACGCTGGCCGATCAGCGGCGGACTTGGCCCGTGGAAGGCCAGGGTCTAAATTTTGAAAGGGAACGGCCGCGCCCAGAGAGGGGGCCATCATCATCGCGCTGCTGCAGCGCGGGAGTGGGCGGCGGCCGAGGCGCGCCGCCCGATGGGAAGTGGGCCGGGCCCTATTCCCCGAACATGCCCTTCAACTTGGAGAAGAAGCCGCTGGCTTCGGGCGACTCCTCGCCGGTCTCGGTCTCGCGGAACTGCTGGAGCAGCTCCCTCTGGCGCGCGGTGAGCTTGGTCGGCGTCTCGACCGCGATCTCGATCACGAGATCGCCGCGGCCGCGGCCGTTGAGTACCGGCATGCCCGAGCCGCGATGGCGGAGCTGCTTGCCCGACTGGATGCCGGCGGGGATCTTGATGTCGATCATTTCGCCGTCGAGGCCAGGTACCTCGATTTCGCCGCCCAGCGCCGCGGTGGTGAAGCTGATCGGGCAGCGCGCCGCCAGCGTTGTGCCGTCGCGCTCGAAGATCGTGTGCCGCCTCACATGGAGGAAGATGTAGAGGTCGCCGGCAGGCGCACCGCGGCCACCGGCCTCGCCCTCGCCCGAGATGCGGATGCGCGTCCCCTCGTCGACGCCGGCGGGGATCTTCACCTCCAGCGTCTTCTCGCGGTCCAGACGGCCTTCGCCGTGACAGACGGTGCAGGGATCGGCGATCACCTGACCCGCGCCGTGGCAGGACGGGCAGGCCCGCTCGATCACGAAGAAGCCCTGCTGCGCGCGGACCTGGCCACGGCCGCCGCAGGTGTGGCAGGCACGCGCCGACGTGCCCGGCTTGGCGCCGGTGCCACCGCACGGCTCGCAGGTGGCGGCGACGTCGATGCGAACTGTCTCGGTCTTGCCGTGGAAGGCCTCTTCAAGCGTGATCTCGAGATCGTAGCGCAGGTCCGCGCCGCGACGTGGGCCGCTGCGCTGGCGCCCGCCGCCCATGAACTCGCCGAACACGCTTTCGAAAATGTCGCCGAAGCCTTCGAAACCCTGCGCGCCGCCGCCGAAGCCGCCATTGCCGCCATTCTTGTAGGCGGCGTGGCCGAAACGATCATAGGCCGCACGCTTCTGCGGATCCTTCAGGCAGTCATAGGCTTCCGAGATCGCCTTGAATCGGGCCTCGGCTTCATGGTCGCCGGGGTTGCGATCCGGGTGGAACTGCATGGCGAGCCGGCGATAGGACGACTTCAGCGTCTTGTCGTCGGCGGTACGCTCGCATTCGAGCAGTTCGTAATAATCGATATCCAAGCTCAAGCCCCCGGACTGTCAATTCCCTCTCCCGCTTGTCGCGGGAGAGGGAGGGGCCCGCCGTGAGGCGGGAGGGTGAGGGTCTTCTTCTTCGGCGTATCGGCACGTCCAAGAAGAAGACCCTCACCCAACCCTCTCCCGCGAAAGGCGGGAGAGGGCTCTGGTGTTACGCCTTGTTGTCGTCGACTTCCGAGAACTCGGCGTCGACCACGTCGTCGTTCTTCGGAGCCTCGGCGCCGGGCGAAGCCTGGGCCTGCTGCTCCTTCTCGTAGATCGCCTGGCCGAGCTTCATCGCGACCTGGGCGAGCGCCTGCGCCTTCTCCGACATCGCGGTGGCATCGCCACCCTCGACGGCGGTCTTGGCTTCGGCGATCGCCGCCTCGATCTCGGACTTGAGCGCCGCATCGACCTTGTCGCCATGCTCTGCAAGCTGGCGCTCGGTCGAGTGGATCAGGCCTTCGGCGTTGTTCTTTGCCTCGGCCGCCTCGCGACGCTTCTTGTCCTCCTCGGCGAACTTCTCGGCGTCCTTGACCATCTGATCGATGTCATTGTCAGAGAGGCCACCCGAGGCCTGAATCTTGATCTGCTGCTCCTTGCCGGTGCCCTTGTCCTTGGCGTGGACGTTGACGATGCCGTTCGCGTCGATGTCGAAGGTGACTTCGATCTGCGGCACGCCGCGCGGCGCCGGCGGGATGCCGATCAGGTCGAACTGGCCGAGCATCTTGTTGTCGGCCGCCATCTCGCGCTCGCCCTGGAAGACGCGGATCGTCACCGCGTTCTGGTTGTCCTCGGCGGTCGAGTAGGTCTGCGACTTCTTGGTCGGGATCGTGGTGTTGCGATCGATCATGCGGGTGAACACGCCACCCAGCGTCTCGATGCCCAGCGACAGCGGGGTGACGTCGAGAAGGAGAACGTCCTTCACGTCGCCCTGAAGCACGCCGGCCTGCACCGCGGCGCCGATCGCGACCACCTCATCGGGGTTCACGCCGGTGTGTGGCTCCTTGCCGAAGAAGTCCTTCACCACCTGGCGGACGCGCGGCATGCGGGTCATGCCGCCGACGAGGACGACCTCGTCGATGTCGTCGGCCTTCATGCCGGCGTCGGCGAGCGCCTTCTTCACCGGGTCCATCGTGCGACGGATCAGATCCTCGACGAGCTTTTCCAGATCGGCGCGGGTGATCGTCTTGACGAGGTGCTTCGGGCCGTTCTGGTCGGCGGTGATGAAGGGCAGGTTGACCTCAGTCGACTGTGCCGACGACAGCTCGATCTTCGCCTTCTCGGCGGCTTCCTTGAGGCGCTGCAGCGCAAGCCGATCCTTGGTGAGATCGATCGATTCGTCCTTCTTGAAGCCGTCGGCCAGATACTGGACGATCTTGGCGTCGAAATCCTCGCCACCGAGGAAGGTGTCGCCGTTGGTCGACTTCACCTCG
>DATGEV010000062.1:0-4176 GCA_035309885.1 Sphingomonas sp. | reverse complement strand
CGTTGAGCGTGACATAGGCGTAGATGCCCTGGCCCTTCACGTCGTGCGGGAAGCCGACCACCGCCGCCTCGGCGACATCCTCGTGCAGCACCAGCGCGCTTTCCACTTCGGCGGTGCCCATGCGGTGGCCGGAGACGTTGATCACGTCGTCGACGCGGCCGGTGATCCAGTAATAGCCGTCGGCATCGCGGCGCGCGCCGTCGCCGGTGGTGTAGACGCCGGGGAAGGTACGGAAATAGGTTTCGAAGAAGCGCCTGGGATCGCCCCACACGGCGCGCATCTGGCCGGGCCAGGAGCGCGCGATGACGAGGTTGCCCTCCGCCTCCCCGTGCAGCTCATGGCCCTCGCCGTCGAGCAGCTTGGGTTCCACCCCGAAAAAGGGAAGCGTCGCCGATCCGGGCTTGAGCGGGGTCGAAGGCAGGGGGGTGATCATGTGGCCGCCGGTCTCGGTCTGCCACCAGGTGTCGAGGATCGGGCAGCGGCTTTCGCCCACCACCTCATGATACCAGCGCCACGCCTCTGGGTTGATCGGCTCGCCGACACTTCCTAGCAATTTCAGTGATTTGCGGCTAGTCCTTGTAACGAACTCGTCGCCCTCCTTCATCAGCGCGCGCAGCGCCGTGGGGGCGGTGTAGAGCGTCGAGACCTGGTGCCGGTCGACGATCTCCCAGATCCGCGACGGCGTCGGCCAGTTGGGCACGCCCTCGTACATCAGCGTCGTCGCGCCATTGGCGAGCGGGGCGTAGAGGATGTAGCTGTGCCCGGTCACCCAGCCGATGTCGGCGGCGCACCAGAAGATGTCGGGCGCCTGATAGTCGAACACCTTGGCATAGGTGAGCGCCGCCCAGACCAGATAGCCGCCGGTGGTGTGCATCACGCCCTTGGGCTTGCCGGTCGATCCAGAGGTGTAGAGGATGAACAGCGGGTCTTCCGCGGCCATCGGCTCGGGCGGGCAATCGGTGCCGACCTTGTCGGCCTCGTCATGATACCAGAGGTCGCGCCCGGCCTGCATCGGCACGTCGCCGCCGGTGGCGCGGATCACCAGCACCGTCTCGATGCCGGGGTAGATGGTGGCGGCCTCGTCGACCTGGGCTTTCAGCGGCACATGCTTGCCGCCACGCCGGCCCTCGTCGGCGGTGACGACGAGGCGGCTGCCGCAATCCTCCATTCGCCCGGCGAGCGCGTCGGCCGAGAAGCCGCCGAACACCACCGAATGGATCGCGCCGATCCGTGCGCAGGCGAGCAGCGCGAAGGCGGCCTCCGGGATCATCGGCAGGTAGAGCGTGATGCGATCGCCCTTCTTCGCGCCGAGCGCCTTCAGCACATTGGCGAAGCGGCACACCTCGCGGTGGACCTCGGCATAGGTGAAGTGACGCGGCGCGTCCTTGGGATCGTCCGGCTCCCAGATGATCGCGGTCTGGTCGCCGCGCGTCGCGAGATGGCGGTCGAGGCAGTTGGCGGTCGCGTTGAGCACGCCATCCTCGAACCAGCGGACATGGAAGTCACCTTCGCCGAACGACCAGTCGCCGGCCTTGGTCGGCGCCTTGATCCAGTCGAGCATGCGTGCCTGCTCCAGCCAGAAACCGTCCGGATCGTCGAGCGAGCGGGCGTACATCGCCGCGCGTGTGGCGTCGTCGATCGAATGGCTCACGGACATCAGGCTCACCTCATCCTGTTTCGCGCGGGCTCTAGAGCACGCGTTGCGTGGTCGCGCGGCCATGCTATCGCCTGTGCGAAGATCAAGGAAAGGGATTCCGTGGGCTACAAGCTGCGTGTCGTGCTCCCCCTGCTGCTGGCGACGACGGCTCCGGCCGTGGCCCGGCCGCTCCATCAGTTCAGCGGGCTGGCGCTGGCTTCTACGGGTGATCGGATCGCCACGATCGAGAATGCCGACGAACCCGATGCCGCTGCCGAGACGCGGGGCATCATCGCGCTGCGTTCGGCGCGCGACGGGCATGTGCTCGCCCAGATCGATCCTTGTGCGACCTGCACCTATTCAGGGCTGTCCTTCGGCCCCGATGGCCAGTTCGCCTTCATCGCGCGCGATCGCAAGGCCGGCACTGCGACGCTGATGGTGCAGGAGAATAAGTCCATGCGCCGGCTGGCGACGGTCAACGGCCTCGCTGCCCAGCCGCGCTGGTCGCCCGACGGGCACAGCATCGCGCTGCTCGTCACCATCGGCGCGCGCAAGGAGACCGGCGCGACGCAGGCCGGCGCGCGCGAAGTGGGCGAGATCGGATCGACCAACGATGAACAGCGCATCGCGATCGTGCCGGCGGCGGGTGGCGCGCTCCGCCTCGTCTCGCCGGCCGATCGCTTCGTCTATGAATATGACTGGGCGCCCGACGGCCGGGGCTTCGTCGCGACCAGCGCGAAGGGCAATGGCGACGCCAACTGGTGGGTCGCCACGATCGACGCGATCGACGCCGAGACCGGCGCGCTGCGCACCATCGCCGTGCCTTCGACGCAGGTGAATTTCCCGCGCGTCTCGCCCGATGGCCGGACGGTGGCGTTCATCGGCGGCCTGATGAGCGATTTCGGCTCGATCGGCGGCGATGTCTGGACGGTGCCCTTCGCCGGTGGCGAGGCGCACAATCTGACGCCGGGCTATCGCGGCAGCTTCACCTCGCTCATGTGGGATGCGACCGGCCTGCGCGGCACCGCGCTGATCGGCGACAAGAGCGCGATCGTGCCGGTCGATCCCGCAAAGGGTGCGGGCGCGCCGCTGTGGACAGCGCCGGCGAGCCTGTCGGCCGCTGACGGGCGTGTGGCCTTCGCCCGCGACGGCGCGATGGCGACCGTGGCACAGGATTTCGAGCATGGCCCGGCGATCGTCGCGGGCCCCGTAGCGCAGCCCGTGCCGATCACGCACGACAATGACGGCTATGCCTCGATGGTTTCGGCGCGCAGCCTGACGTGGAAGAGCGGCGATCATGACGTGCAGGGCTGGCTGCTCGCCCCGCGTGACGCCATCGCGACCGGAGCGAAGGCGCCACTGATCACCGTCGTCCACGGCGGCCCGGCGGCGGCCTCCACCCCGCAATTCGTGTGGCAGGGCACCAACGCCGCGCTGATCCGCGCCGGCTACTGGATTTTCTATCCCAATCCGCGCGGCAGCTACGGGCAGGGCGAGGTGTTCACCGCCGCCAACAAGCGCGACTTCGGCGGCGGCGACCTCAAGGACATCCTCGCCGGCATCGATGCCGTGGAGCGGGTGGCGCCGGTCGACGACAATCGGCTGGGGTTGATGGGCGGCTCCTATGGCGGCTTCATGTCGATGTGGGCCAACACCCAGACCCACCGCTTCAAGGCGATCGACGCCGCCGCCGGCCTCTCCAACTGGATCAGCTATTACGGCACCAACGGCATCAACACCTGGATGACGCCCTTCTTCGGCAAGACCATGTACGAGGATCAGGGCGCTTACTGGGATGTCTCGGCGATCAAGTACATCGCCCAGGCCAGGACGCCCACGCTGATCACGGTCGGCGAGCGCGACATCGAGGTGCCGCCCAGCCAGTCGGTGGAATATTGGAACGGCCTGAAGGCGATGGGCGTTTCGACCAGCCTCGTCATCTATCCCGACGAGGGCCACGGGATCCGCGCCCCCGCCCACGCTGCCGACATGCGCCGGCGGACGGTGGCGTGGTTCGATCATTATCTGAAGGGAAACTGACAGCATGACGACGACCCGCTTTCCCGTCCTTGTTACGGGCGGCGCCGGTTATATCGGCAGCCATGCGGTGCTGGCGCTGCTCGACGGCGGATGGCCGGTGGTGGTGCTCGACAATCTCATCACCGGCTTCCGCTGGGCAGTCGACGAGCGGGCGGAGTTCGTCGAGGGCGATGTCGGTGATGCCGATCTCGTGGCGGACACGCTCCACCACTTCGGCATCGGCGCGATCATGCATTTCGCGGGTTCGATCATCGTGCCGGAATCGGTCGATAACCCGCTGAAATATTATCGGAACAACACCGCCAACAGCCGCACGCTGATCGAGTGCGCGGTGGCGGGCGGGGTGCGCCACTTCATCTTCTCGTCGACCGCCGCGACCTATGGCGTGCCCGAGGAGAGCCCGGTGCGCGAGCTGACGCCGACCCGGCCGATCAACCCCTATGGCATGTCCAAGCTGATGACCGAGATCATGCTGAAGGACACCGCGGCCGCGCACCCGC
>DATGEV010000061.1:0-2268 GCA_035309885.1 Sphingomonas sp. | reverse complement strand
TATGTCAATTATATCCGGCGCTTGCAGCAGGGTACGAGCGGCTTCACCTGCTACGCCTCGTTGCAGATGCCGGGGCGCTGACTGGGGCCATCGTGCCCGCAATCCTCTATGCCGCGGATCCGCCCGAGGCGCGCGCGGTCGAGCCGCTCGACGCGCTGGTGGCGGTGCTCCACCGTCCATCCGGCACCACGCATCTTCTGGCGCCACCCGCGCCCGAGCTGCTCGACGCGCTGGCGAAGGGGCCGGCAGATGTCGCCACGCTGCTCGCGCGGCTGTCCGAGCACTATGAGCTGATCGGATCCGAAACCGACGCGATTGGCGCGCGGATGGAGGAGCTTGTGGCGGCCGGGCTCGCCTGGCGGGCATGAGACACGTCCACGCGTTCAGGGTCGGGCCGGTGGGTTTTCGCGTGGGCGCAGCCTGGCGCGCGCCGGTGGCGGCGCTTACGGCGCTCTATGCAGGCTATCCCGCGCCCGAAGATGACGTGGCCGATCTCACCGTTCGCCTCCATCCCGAACGGCCGTGGCGGCGCTGGGTGCGGCCGTCGGTGGCGATCTCGGGTGATTACTGGTTGCCCGAGGCGGCGCCGCTACCGCTCGACCAGGGACTGCTCGCCGCCGAGATGGGGATGAACCTGCAGGTTGCGCTCGGCTGGCGGCGGCATCTGCTGCTCCATTGCTCGGCGGTGGAGCGGGACGGGCGCGTGCTGCTGATGTCGGGGGCGTCGGGCTCGGGCAAGTCGACGCTGGCGACAGTGCTGGCGCTCAACGGCTGGCGTTTTCTGGGCGACGAGTTTGCTTTTGTGGCGCTCGACGATGGCCGCATCCATCCCTTTCCCCGCGCGGCGAGCCTCAAGAACGGCGCGATCGAGGCGGTGCGCGTGGCGGGCGGCACGGTCGACCCGGTGATAGAGGACACGCCCAAGGGCCGGATCGGCTATTGGCGCCCGCCCGCCGACGCGCTCGCCCGCATGGCAGAGGCCGCGCCGCCGGCGCTGCTGCTCTTCCCACGCTTCGGCGAAGCGGAGGCGGTCGAGCGCATGGCGCCGAGCGAGGCCTTCATGCGGCTCACCCAGGCTTCGACCAATTATGTAGCCCTGGGCGAAGCCGGCTTTGCAGTGCTGTCGCGGCTGGTGCGCGAGGTGCCGACGCTGGCGATCGACTATCCCGACGGTGCCACCGGCCTCGCGCTGGTCGAGCGGCTGTGGGGGGCGTTGTGAGGACGGCGCAGCAACTGGTCGCGGCGCTGCGCGATCCGGCGAGCGTCGCCGGGCTCGATCCGGCCGGCTGGACCGCGCTGCTCACCGCTGCGCGTGCCGAGCGGCTGCTGGGCACGCTCGCGCATCGGCTCGACGCGCGCGCGGTGACGCCTGCGGTCGCCCGCATTCTCGCCGACGCCCGCGAAGGCGCTGGGCAGGAGCGCCGCGCCGCGCTGTGGGAAGCGGAGATGGCGCGCCGGGCGCTGGCGCCGCTGGGCGTACCGGTAGTGCTGCTCAAGGGTACGGCGTTCGTCGCAGCGGGGCTGGACGCGGGGCAGGGGCGGTCGATCGGCGACCTCGACATCCTCGTGCCGCGCGAGGCGCTGGACGCGGTGGAACAGGCGTTGCGGCAGGCCGGCTGGGAGGCGGTGAAGGAGGATGACTATGACGACGCCTATTACCGCCGCTGGATGCATGAGCTCCCCCCGCTGATCCATCGCGAGCGGGATCGGATGATCGACGTCCACCACACCATCCTGCCGCCGACCGCACGCCCGACGCCCGATGCGGCGGCGTTGGTGGCCGACGCGGTGCCGCTGGGGAACGGCCTGTCGATCCTCTCGCCGCCCGACATCATCGTCCATGCCGCCGCGCACCTCTTCGCCGACGGCGATCTGGCAGGCGGTCTGCGCAACCTCTGGGACATCGACCGACTGCTCCGCGAGTTCGATGGCGATTCCGATTTTCGGCCCGATTTCTGGACGAAGCTCGACGAGAGGGCGCGTCGGCATGAACTCGGCAGCCACGTCCGCCGCGCGGTGCGGCTGACGCACCAGCTCTACGCCACGCCCGTGCCGCCCGACTGGCGCCGGCGTTACGCCCTCGATGCGCTGTTCCGCCGCCGTCTGCTGGTCCGCGACGGGTGGGGGCGGCAGCGCCGATCGGTCACCCGCTTCGGCTTCTACGTCCGCTCGCACTGGCTGCGTATGCCGCCGCGGATGCTGGCCCGCCACCTCTGGATCAAGGCGACCCGCAAGTCGGCTTGACATGCAACTAAATGGTTGCATATA
>DATGEV010000060.1:0-2329 GCA_035309885.1 Sphingomonas sp. | reverse complement strand
TGGCGATCTCGTCGCGCAAGTGCCACGGATCGAGCACCACGCCGTTGCCGATCACCGACAGCGTGCCGCGCACGATGCCCGAGGGGAGCAGCGAGAGCTTGTAGACATTCTCGCCCACGACGAGCGTGTGGCCGGCATTGTGGCCGCCCTGGAAGCGGACGACGACCTCGGCCCGCTCGGAGAGCCAGTCGACGATCTTGCCCTTGCCCTCATCGCCCCACTGGGCGCCGACGACGGTGACGTTGGCCATGTTAGGCTCCTAGCGATTGGAGGGCGTTGTCCGCCCAGATATGGGTGCAGCCGAGCGCGGAGGCATCATCGGCGTCGGAGAGGGCGGCGACGGTGGCATAGCCCTCGGCCCGGAGGCGCGCGGCGGTGGCATCGTCGGTGCCGAGCGGCAGGAAGACGCGGTCGCGCCCTTCTGGGGCCATGCCGGCATCGACGATCGGATCGAGATAGAGCGAGAAGCCGACCGCGGGCTCCTCGCGGCCGTTCGAGTGGAGGATCGAATAGGAGCCGCCGCGCCCAACCTCGCCGCGCACGCCGGCAGCAAAGATCGAGAAGCCGATCCAGCTCTGATATTCGAAGCCGTGCCGTTCGGTGGGATCGAGCGTGAGCGTCGCGCGGTCCCCGATGGCGGCGGCAATGGCGCGCACGCCGTCGAGCCGCGAGGCGAGCAGCCCGCCCGCGTCGAGCAGAGCGAGGCGCGCGATCGCGGCGTCGATCGGCCCGGCGGCCTCGATCAGCGGCAGATAGGCTGACGCGCCGAGCGCCTCCAGTGCGCCGGCATCTTTGCCGTCGAGCTCGGCGACCACGGTCTCGAGCACGCCTTCGGGCAGCGGCATCGGACCGGCGGCGAGCAGCGGCACCAGATCGGGCAGGGTCAGGTCGATCGACAGCCCGGTCGCACCGGCTGCGATCAGCGCGTCGAGCGCCACGCGCACTGCCTCGATCACGGCGGCAACGCTATCGGTGCCGATGATCTCGGCGCCGGCCTGGCACATCTCGCGCTCGGGGCGCAGCTGCGTGCCGCGCACCTTGAGCACCTGCCCCGCATAGCAGAGCCGCAAGGGGCGCGGGCGGTGGGCGAGGCGGGTGGCGGCGATGCGGCCGACCTGCGCGGTGATGTCCGGGCGGAGTGCCAGCATGCGCTGCGACACCGGATCGAGCACGCGCAGCAGATCGGTCGGCCGCGAGGATTTGAGTCGGCCGAGCAGCGTCGCCTCGAACTCGGCAAGCGGGGGCTCGACACGGGCGTAGCCGTTGAGCTCGGTGGTCTGGAGCACCGCGCCGCGCACGCGGCCGAGTGCTTCGGCCTCCGGCGGCAGCCGGTCGCGCAGCCCTTCGGGCAGGAGGGAGGGTGAGGTCATCGCGTGAGCCCCTTTAGCGTGGTTTCGCCGGGATGCTAGGCTTGGGACATCTGAGGGCCATTTCGCGGGCAAATCTTGGCCCCACAATATTGTTACCTATTTGGCGGCAAAGCTTGTTCAGGCCAATTTATTCCCATTATGTTCGATTGAAATCGAAAGAGACGTTAGCGTCACACTCGGGGGAATGATCATGCCACGTCCATATAAGCCCCATATCGCGCAGACGATCGGCGAGCTGAATGATGAACTCGGCTGAATGATGCTGAACGCGCCCACCTTCAAGGATCGAACGGGGTACTTCCCCGAACGCAGCATCGACACCGCTTTCCAAGGCCTCAACGAAGGCCTCGACACCTTGCGCGGCAAGCTAGGCGAGGAGCGCTATGCGAAAATGCGGGAGATGTCGGACCAGATGCGTGGCCTCTTTGAATCGGACCCCGAGAGCAAGACGGGAGGCTCGAAAGCCGGGCGTCAGAACATCCACGAGATGGAGCTGATGCTGCGCCGGAAGCGGGCGACGCCGAAATAGTCGCCGCCCGCTCCTTGCCGGCTTAGAACGTCAGCGCCTTGACCTGCTTCACGCCCGGCAGGCGGCAGACGGTCCAGAGCAGCGGCTCCTCGACCGCGGTGTCGACCGAGAGCAGCAGCACCGCCTCGCCACCGGCCGCGCGGCGGCCGAGGTGGAAGGTGCCGATGTTGACCTGTGCCTCGCCCAGCGTGGTGCCGAGCCGGCCGATGAAGCCCGGCGCGTCCTCGTTGACGATATACAGCATCGGTCCGCCGAGATCGGCCTCGACCTTGATGCCGTAGATCTCGACCAGACGCGGCTGGGTGTTGCCGAACAGCGTGCCCGCGACCGAGCGCTCGCCGGCTTCGGTGGTAACGGTGACGCGGACGAGGGTGTGATAATCGCCCTCGCGATCATGGCGCACCTCGCGCACGTCGAGCCCGCGCTCCTT
>DATGEV010000059.1:0-2231 GCA_035309885.1 Sphingomonas sp. | reverse complement strand
CGCGCGCGCCGGTCACCGGCGTGCCGTCGATGGCACGGATGTCATCGCCATAGCGCAGCCCGCCGCGCGCGGCGATCGAGTTGGGCATCACGGTGCCGACCCGCGGCTGGATCTCGGTGATGCCGCTCGCCCACAGCATCGCCCACAGCACCAGGATGGCGAACAGAATGTTGAAGGCAGGGCCTGCGAGCAGCACCGCGATGCGCTGCCAGGGCGGGCGACGCGTGAAGGAACGCGGCAGATCGGCCGGGGCGACCGGGCCTTCGCGCTCATCGAGCAGCTTGACGTAACCGCCGAGCGGGATGGCGGCCACCACGTATTCGACCTGATCCGCGCCGGCGACGCGCTTGAGCAGCGGGCGGCCGAAGCCGACGGAGAAGCGCAGTACCTTGAATCCGAGGTGCCGCGCGACCCAGAAGTGGCCGAATTCGTGCACCGTGACCAGAAGGCCCACGGCGACCACGAACCACAAGACGTACCAGAACAGGCTCATGCGCGAGCGCCCCTCACCGACTCACTTCTTGTAATGCCGCCGATCCGTTCAAAGGCCCGTTGCCGCCCCTCCGCATCGACCGCCAGCACGTCTTCCAGGGCACCGATCGTACCCCCCGCGCCCCGCTCCACCACGGCCTCAATGACCGCCGCGATGCCGGGAAAGTTCAATCGGCGCTCGAGGAAGGCCTGCACGGCCACCTCATTCGCGGCATTGAGCAACACCGGCTGCAGCCCGCCGGCGCGCGCAGCCGCCTGGGCCAGCGTGAGGCAGCGGAAGCGCTGGTAGTCGGGCGGCTGGAAATCGAGCCGCCCGGCCTTGAGCAGGTCGAGGAACTGCACACCCGAATCGATCCGGTCAGGCCACGCCAGCGCGTGCGCGATCGGGGTGCGCATGTCGGGAGCGGAAAGCTGGGCCAGCACGGAGCCGTCGACATACTCGACCAGGGAGTGAACGATGCTCTGCGGATGCACGAGGATCTGCACCTGCGCCGGAGTCAGCCCGAAGAGCAGGCAGGCCTCGATGAGCTCGAGCCCCTTGTTCATGAGCGTCGCCGAGTCGACCGAGATCTTGCGGCCCATGACCCAGTTGGGATGGGTGCAGGCGGCCTCGGGTGTCACCGAGGCGAGCGCCTCGCCCGGCAGCTCGCGGAAGGGGCCCCCGGAGGCGGTGAGCAGCACGCGCTTCAGTCCCGGCGGCGCCTCGCCGGTGCGCGCGCTCGCCGGCAGGCACTGGAAGATCGCGTTGTGCTCGCTGTCGATCGGCAGCAGCGTCGCGCCTGCCGAGCGCACCGCCTGCAGCAGCAGGGGCCCCGCCATCACCATCGATTCCTTGTTGGCGAGCAGCAGCCGCTTGCCGGCGCGGGCCGCGGCGAGCGTCGAGCGCAGTCCCGCGGCGCCCACGATCGCCGCCATCACGCAGTCGACCTCGCCGAGAGAGGCAATCTCCTCGAGCGCGCCCGGGCCCGCGAGCAGTCGGGTGTGCGGCGCACGGCCGCCCACGAGCGCGCCGAGCTCGTGTGCGGCGCTCTCGTCCGCGAGCGCCGCATAAGCCGGCTGCCACTCGATGATCTGCTGCGCGAGGCGCGCGGCGTTGCGATGGGCGGCGATGGCGATGAGACGGAAGCGCTCGCGATGGCGGCCGAGCACATCGAGCGTGCTCGCGCCGACCGAGCCCGTCGAGCCGAGCACCGCGACGCCGATCATGGCACCACCTTGAGCAGCGTCAGACCGAGCAGCAGCACCGGCGCCGCCCCCGTCAGGCTGTCGATGCGGTCCATGACGCCGCCGTGCCCGGGAAACACGGTGCCGCTGTCCTTCATGCCGGCGAAGCGCTTGAGCAGACTCTCGGTGAGATCCCCCACCACCGAAAAGGCGACGGTGGCGAGGCACAGCGGCAGGAACACCGCGAGCGGCACATGGAACCAGAGGCTGCCGCCGATTGCGACCAGCGAGCTCAAGCCCACTCCCCCCAGCACGCCTTCCCAGGTCTTGCCCGGAGAGACCACTGGCGCGAGGCGAATGCGCCCATAGCGCCGGCCGAAAAAGAAGGCGCCGATGTCCGCCACCCAGACCAGGACGAAGGCGAACAGCACCCACTCGCCATGCGGCGGCGCCAGGCGCAGCCACACGAGCGCCAGCCAGGAGGGAACCAGTGCCAGCACGCCCGCGACACCCGCCGCGAAGGCGGTCACGCGCCGCGGCGCGAAGGCGATCCAAAGCAGCGCTGTCACCCACCA
>DATGEV010000058.1:0-7078 GCA_035309885.1 Sphingomonas sp. | reverse complement strand
GTCGCTGCACAGCCGCACGCGCCGCCTCGCCCATGGCCTGGCATCGCCCCGGATCGCGCAGCAGTGAGTCCACCCAGTCAGCCAACTCGACAGCGTCCCGCACCACAGTCAATCCGCCGGCGGCACGCAACATCTCAACATGTTCGCAGAAATTCCCGGCATACGGGCCGACAGCGATCGCGCAGCCAAGACGCGCCGGCTCCAGCGGATTCTGCCCTCCCCCCGGCGGCACGAGACTGCGCCCCACGAAGGCGATAGGCGTCAGCCGATACCAGAGCCCAAGCTCGCCCAACGTGTCGGCGACCCACACACCTGCACCAGGCGGCGGCTCTCCGCGCGAGCGATAGGCGTCGCCGGCGATCGTAGCCCCCCGATCGGGATGACGAGGCGCGATGATGGTCAATAGTCCGGCGTGATCCCCCGCCAGCCTCTGATGGGCCGCGAGGATGATCTCGTCCTCACCCTCATGTGTGCTCGCGGCGAGCCAGACCGGACGACCGCGGAGCATCGCGCCCAAGTGTCCAGCCTCGGTAGCGTCGGCCGGGAGCGGCGGCGCAGCCAACTTGAGATCGCCAGCGTCCATCAGCTGCGGGCAACCCAGCAGGCGCAGTCGAGCAGCATCGGTCTCGCTGCGCGGCTGCACCCGGGCAAAGCCGCCCAGCATCTGCCGCGCCAGCGCCGGCGCCCGTTGCCAGCCGGCAAGGCTGCGCTCCGACAGACGCGCGTTGATCAGCATGGTCGGAATGCCGCGAGCGCGGCAGGCCCTGAGCAGGTTCGGCCACAGCTCGCTCTCGACGAAGCCAGCGACATCCGGCCGCCAGTGATCGAGAAAGCGGGCCACCCATGCCGGGACGTCGAGCGGCACGAAGCGGTGCAGAACTCGCCCTCCCAGCGCCGGTTCCAGCCGCTGGGTGAGTATATGTGCCGAGGTCACGGTTCCGGTCGTGAACAGGATCGTCGCGTCATTGGCGAGTTCCGGTAGGATCGGCAGGACCGAAACCGTCTCGCCGACGCTGGCCGCATGCAGCCAGATCAGCCGGCCGCGCGGCCTCGGCGTGGGATCAATGCCGCGACGCTCCTGCAAACGCCCCGGCAACTCTTTCCCCCGGCGAAGGCGCGCGTGCAGCATCACGCGAAGGCCCGGCGCAGCCGCGGTCGCCGCCACTGCCCATGCCGCGCCCAGCATGGTCAGGCGAGGCACAGCTGGTCAGCCTTGTCGGCTGCGGCGCTCAATGCGGCGCCGATCGCCGGCAGCGCGTCCTGCCAGTTATCGCGGGCAACAGCGATGGTGGGAAGGCAGACCACGACCCCACGCCCGAACGGCTTCGGCACCACCATCCGGTCCCATGTGCGCAGCACCCATCGGCGCGTGGTCTGCGCCGCGCACGGTAGCACCGGCACGCCCGACAGCGCGGCGAGCTGTGCTACCCCAGCGGCGGCGTTGCGGCGCGGTCCGCGCGGGCCATCAGGCGTAATGGCGATGTGGTCGCCGCCGACGAGCAGGTTCATCAGCATACGCAACCCTCTGGCACCGCCACGCGACGACGAACCCAGCACCACATTCAGCGCGAACCGGCTGACCACAGCACCGATGAACCGGCCATCGCGATGCTGGCTGACCAGCACATGCACCTGGTTGTGCGCGCCACGGGCCTCGGGCGCCTGGCGTGCCTTTACCCAGAGCATCGGCATCAGCGGCAGGCGTTCATGCCAGAACGCGACGATGACCGGCGCACCGGCAGCGTGCGGCGCCATATGCTCATGGCCCTCCAGCGACCAGCGGGTAGTCCGCAGCGCGAAGGCGAGATACAGCCCCAGCAGTCTGGCGAGCGCGGCCTGTGCGATGGGATGCCGCAACAGCTTCTTCATCGAGGCGCGGGTAGCATGCGCGTCGACGCGCCGGAAGCCGCCCACCACCGAGCCGAAGCGCGTCATCGCCCCAATGTCATTGCGAAGAGGTGCAGCCCACGAAGCAATCTCGAACTGACCTGGCTCCCTGTCGCTCGCGACCGCCCCCTCAGGCCCCCAACCGGTTCCAAGCATCCAGCGCCGCGATCTTGTAAGCCTCCGCAAGCGTCGGGTAGTTGAACGTATTGTCGATGAAATAATCCAGCGTGCCCTTCAGGTTTAGCACCGCCTGGCCGATATGGATCAGCTCGGTCGCCCCCTCGCCAACGATATGCACGCCAAGCAGCCGCCGCGTCTTGATCGAGAACAGCATCTTCATCATGCCGGCATTCAGCCCCATGATGTGGCCACGCGACGTCTCGCGGAACCGCGCGACGCCGCATTCGTACGGAACACCGCGCTGGCGCGCCTCATGCTCGCTCATGCCGACGGTCGAGATCTCCGGCACCGAATAGATGCCGTACGGGAAGAACTCCGGCGCATGCGGCGCGGGGACACCAAAGGCATGGCAAGCCGCGATCCGCCCCTGCTCCATCGACGTCGAAGCAAGACTGGGGAACCCGATCGCATCGCCAGCGCAGTAGATATGCGGCGCCTCGGTCTGGAACGTCTGCGGATCGACCTTGAGCCGTCCGCGGTCGTCGCCCGCCAGCCCACAGGCCTCCAGGTTCAGCGTGTCGGTCGCGCCGACGCGGCCGGCCGTATACAGTACCATCTCAGAACGCACACGCCGGCCGCCCTCCAAAATGGTGACGGGCCAGCCGTTCTCGACTTCGATGCCCTCGACCTTCGCACCAAACCGCAGCGCCACGCCGCGATCCCGCAGTTGATGGGTGAAGTCTTCGATGAGCTCATGATCGACAAAGTCCAGCATCGTGGGGCGCGCCTCGACCAGCGCCACCGCGACATCGAGCGCGCTGAAGATGGTGGCGTATTCCACGCCGATGACTCCGGCACCAATCACCGTCAGGCTGCGCGGTAGGCGCGGGATCTCGACGATTTCATCGCTGTCGAACACCGAAGTCCCGTTGAACGGCACGCCGGCCGGGCGATGTGGCCGCGTGCCGACAGCGATCAGGAAACGCTCGGCCTGGAATACCCGGACATCGCCGTCATCCGACGTGACCTCGACGCGATGCGGATCGAGAAACCGCGCCATGCCCTTGAACGTCTCGACCCCATTGCGGGCGAACTGGTGCTCCAGCACATCGACCTCGTGGTCGAGCGTCATGTGCAGCCGCATCATCAGATCTTTCGCCCCGATATCCTTCTTCACCCGATAGGCACGCCCGTAGAAACCGCGCTCGCGCCATCCTGTCAGGTTGAGCACAGTTTCGCGCAGCGTCTTCGAAGGGATCGTGCCGGTGTGCACCGAAACCCCGCCGACGCGGCGACCCTTTTCCACCACAAGCACCGAGCGGCCGTTCTTCGCCGCCTGGATGGCGGCGCGACGCCCCGCCGGTCCGGAGCCGATGACGATGAAGTCGTAGCTGCTCACGGTCAGGAGAGTGACGGACGCAGGCCCGGCCTGTCTACCGCGATTGTGCGGCGCAGCGGCTTTAGGGATGGTTAGGCGCCCCGAGCGGCTCATAACCGGATCGTGATGGACCGCCGCACCCGTTCCGCCGGCTCAGAATTGCGTCACCTCGCCACGCACAACAGAATTCGGTGGCTTCGTCCTTCCAGGCAACTTGCGCAATGCCAGCCGACCAAAGCTCCTCCAGCGCAATCGGCGCGCCGTGGAACCGCATCGCCCGGCCGCTCCGGCTCGCGTGTATCGTGCTGCCGGCCCTGCTGTTCGGCGGTCTGGCCTGGGTCGATTACTGGCTCGAGCTGCAACGCACGCGCGTCGACGTCATCACCTCCGTCAACGCCGTCGCCGAGCACGCCAGAACCGTGATGGAAACTGCCAACCTGGTGATCTCCCGCGTGCTGAACCACATCGATCAGCAGACCTGGCCGGCACTGGCCACGACGCGCGAGACTCACGAATTCCTCGACCAGCTACGGCAAGAACTGCCGCAGATCGAGGCCGTGTATCTGATCGATCCCAATGGCGTGATCGTAGCCAGCACTCGCGCCTACCCAATGCCGCGTTACGACGTGCACACCGCCAGCTACTTCGTGGACGCGATGGCGGCCAACGCCGATGCTTCCGTTATCAGCCCGCCATTCGCCGACACGAAGTCACACACCACAGGCTTCATGATCAGCCGCGCTCGGATGCACGACGGCAGGTTCGACGGCGTCGTCGGCGTAACGGTCTCCCGCCGGTATTTCGAGAATTTCTATAATGCCATCCTGGATCGTCCGGACGCCTCGGTCGCCGGACTGTTCAGCACCGATGGCGCCGTGCTGGTTCGGTTCCCGGCCTCACCTGAGTACATCGCCCAGCTTCCGCCCACCAATGGCATGCTGCAGGCAGTCCGCAGTGGGGCCACGGCGGGACTGATCAGCGGCCCGTCGAGCGAGGACGGTACGCCACGCATCAGCGCATTCAGGAAGCTGGACGATCTGCCGGTGCTGGCGGGCTACGGTATCGACCGATCGGTGCTCCTGACCACCTGGGGGACGCATGCCGGGGTCATGGTATTCTGCGCCGTCCTGCTCAGCGCGCTGCTACTGGTCGCGCTTACGCTGGTGCGTCGCCACTCCGAGATCGAGCACGCTAGCCTGCGACAGCTCGTCGACGAGACCGAACGGCGGCTGCAGGTCGAAGCTCGCGCCCAGGAGGGCCAGAAAATGGAGGCGCTCGGACGCCTGACCGGCGGCGTCGCGCACGATTTCAACAATCTGCTCGCCGTCATCCTCGGCTCGCTCGAACTGGTGCTGCGCCGCGAAAGCGATACCCGCAAAATCCGCTTGCTGACAGCGGCGACAGAGGCGGCAAAGCGCGGCGCCAATCTTACCGCCCAGATGCTGGCATTCTCCCGCAAGCAGGAGACCACCGTTGCGCCAGTTGACGTGAACACAGTGATCCGCACCATGGAAGAGCTCCTGTTGCGGACGCTCGGGCCAGAGATACAGTTACGCTACGATCTCGCCGCGGACCTGTGGCCAGCACTTGCCGACGTCACGCAGCTCGAAATGGCAATCCTGAACCTTGCAGTGAACGCGCGCGATGCCATGCCGGAGGGCGGACAGCTGTCGTTCCGCACGTGCAATACATCCTCTTCCCACCAGGAAATCCCGTCCCTCGCCGCCGGCGACTACGTGTGCGCGGTGGTCTGCGATACCGGCGAAGGCATGTCGGAGGAAGTTCGCGCCCGCGCCTTGGAGCCCTTCTTCACCACCAAGGAGCCCGGAGGCGGGACCGGTCTCGGCCTGTCGATGGTGGCTGGTTTCCTCAACGATGTGGGCGGCGGCCTTACCATCGACAGCGTGCAGGGTCGCGGCACGATCATCAGCCTCTACTTGCCGAAATCGACGATCGCGCCAGGCGTCGCCCCTCCGTCGCAGCCGTCGACAGTCGCCGGCGGGCGCCATCGCATCCTGCTGGTCGACGACGATGACGGAGTCCGCCTCTCGGTCCGCGCCACGTTGGAAGACCTCGGGCATACCGTCATGGAGGCCAGCGGTGGCCCGGCGGCGCTGGAACTGCTGGCGCACGACCGCAACTTCAATCTGCTGATCCTGGACTTCGCGATGCCGATGATGAACGGCGCACAGCTCGCCGCCAGGATCACGGCAAACTGGCCAGATGCCCCGATCCTGTTCGTCACCGGCTATGTCGAGAACGACGGCCTGCGACGGTGGTCGGAGCGCGGCTACCGCACACTGCGGAAACCGTTCAGTTCGCGCGAATTGGCCGAGGCAATCGGGCGTGCGGCGCGCCAGCTGGAGTCCGCCGGGAGTTAGCTGACTGCCGCGGGCTGGGCCGGGTATGCCCTCCTGCGCCGCTGAGCTATACCGCGCCGCATGACTGCGCGCGCGCCGCTTCGAGTCGCCCTGAATCTTGCCATTGATGGGGCCATGGGAGCGCTGGCTGTCCCGGTCGCCCGGGCGATCGCGGCCCCGGGCGAGGCATGGCTGAACCCGCCCTGGCTGCTGGCAATCGGCGCACTGACACTGCTGCTGGCCGGACTGCCGTTCCGCCTCCCCTGGCAATACTGGCGGTTCGCCGGGATCAGCGACCTGCTGTCGGTGTCAGGCGCCAGCGTACTCGGCGCAGTACTGTTCGCCGCCGCAGCTGCATTCACCGGCACAGCTTCCGCCAATTTCGCCTTTCCCGCAGTGCATGCGCTGGTATTGCTGGTGCTGCTCGGAACGCCGCGCGTGGCATACCGGCTGTTGCGCCAGCAGCGCCGTGCGCCGTTGCCGGAAAGCATGGCACCGGGGCGGCCATCCGCCCTGGTTGTCGGAGCCACCGAGGATCTCGACCTTTTCCTGCGCGCACTCGACTGGGATCGGCGCCAGACCCTGCGGGTCGAAGGCCTGCTGGCCGCCGGCGCCCGCCAAACCGGCCGGCGCATCCATGGCTACCCGTTCCTGGGTGCCATCAGTGACGTCGGCGCAGTGTTGGAGAAGCTGGACACCGAGGGCCACATGCCCGACATGCTGGTCGTGGCGACCCCCGATCTCTCCGGCCAGTCTCTGGCCGTGCTGGTCGAACAGGCCGACCGCTTCGGCCTGCAACTCCGCCGCGCCCCCCGCCCGACCGCCCTGGATACCGCGACCGAACGCAGCGACAAGCTCGAGCTGCGCCCCATGGCCATCGAGGACCTGCTGAACCGCGCCCAGGTCCCGCTCGATCGCGAGGGCATGGCCCGCCTGATCCAGGGCCGCCGCGTCATCGTCACCGGGGCAGGCGGTACTATCGGCAGCGAACTCGCCCGCCAGGTCGCAGCCCTTGGCCCCGAACGCCTCATCCTGGTCGACAACGGCGAATACGCCCTGTGGCTGATCGACCTGGAGCTCGCCGAACGCCACCCGCACGTGCCCCGCGAATCACTGCTGGCCGACATCCGCGACGAAGGCCGCATCCGCGCGGTGTTCGAGCAATGGCGCCCGGAACTCGTCTTCCACGCCGCCGCCCTTAAGCATGTCCCGATGGTCGAGGCCAATCCTTTGGAAGGCCTGCTGACCAACGTCGCCGGCACCCGACACGTCGCGGACGCCGCCCGTGCCGTCGGCTCGCTCGCCATGGTGCTGATCTCGACCGACAAGGCGG
>DATGEV010000057.1:0-4176 GCA_035309885.1 Sphingomonas sp. | reverse complement strand
GGTCCGAAAAGCCGAAGCTCAGCGCCACACAGGGAAGCTGGGCCGCGCGGGCGGTGTCGGCGTCGGTGATCGAGTCGCCTACGAACGCCGCCGGGCCGTCGCCACCGGCGCGCTTGATCGCCTCGAACAGCGGTGCCGGATCGGGCTTGCGCACCGGCAGCGTGTCGCCGCCGATCACTGCCGCGAAGCGCCCGTCCCAGCCGAGCGCCGCGAGCAGCTCGTGGGTGAGCGCCTCCAGCTTGTTGGTGCAGATCGCGATCTTCACGCCGTCCGCCTCCAGCGCGGCGAGCGCCTCTTCCACGCCGGGGAAGGGGCGGGTGTGATCGGCGATGTGCGCCTCATAATAGTGGAAGAAGATCGGGAAGCCCTTGTCGATCAGCTCTTCCGTGCACTCGCCGGTGGCGGTGAGGCCGTTGCGCAGCAGCGCACGTACGCCGTGGCCGACCATGTGGCGCACATCCTCGGCGGGCACCGGCGGCCGGCCGAACGCGCCCAGCGCATGGTTGAGCGCCGCCGTCAGGTCCGGCGCTGTATCGGCCAGCGTTCCGTCGAGATCGAACACGACGGTGCGGAAGCGGGAGGTCTGGAAGGCGCTGTCGGTCATGGCCGGATCGAATGACGGCGGGTGCTGGAATAAGCAAGCGCGCCGTGGCATCAGCCGGGCCATGGAACTGCCCTACGCCACGCCCCGCCCGTTCGCAGCCGTGATCCTCGCCGCCGGCAAGGGCACGCGCATGAAGTCCGATCTGCACAAGGTGCTGCACCCGATCGCGGGCCGGCCGATGCTGATGCATCTGATCGCCGGAATCGAGGCGTTGGGCCCGGTGGCCGAGGTCGTCGTGGTCGGCGCGGGGCGCGAGCAGGTGGAGGCGGCGGTCGCGCCGCGCGGCGCGCGGGTGGCGCTGCAGGAGCCGCAGCTCGGCACCGCCCACGCCGTCCAACAGGCCGAGTCGGTGCTCGAGGGTTTCGACGGCGACGTGCTCATCCTCTACGGCGACGTGCCGATGGTGCAGACCGAGACCTGCGCGAAGATGCTCGCCCGTCTGCACGAGCATGACCGGCCGGTGGCGGTGGTGCTCGGCTTCCGCCCCGATGACGCGCTCGCTTATGGCCGCATCATCGCCGACGAGTATGGCATCATCTCCAAGATGGTCGAGTATAAGGACGCGACCGACGAGGAACGCGCCGTCGACCTCTGCAATTCCGGGCTGATGGCGATCCGTGGCGTCGATCTCTGGCCGCTGCTCAAGCGCGTCGACAACCAGAACATGGCCGGCGAATTCTACCTGCCCGACATCGTCATGCTGGCGCTGGAGGACGGCCGTCTGTCGGCGGTGATCGAGGCCGAGGCGTGGGAAGTCGCCGGCGCCAACAGCCGCGCCGAGGTGGCGGGGCTCGAGGCCGACTGGCAGCGCCGCCGCCGCGCGCAGGCGATGGCGGACGGCGCCAGCCTGATCGCGCCCGAGACGGTGTGGTTCTCCTGGGACACCAAGCTCGGCCGCGATGTGACGATCGAACCCAACGTGTTCTTTGGCCCGGGCGTGAGCGTGGCGGATGGCGCTGTGATCCACGCCTTCAGCCACCTCACGGGCGCGACCGTGGCGAGCCATGCCGAGATCGGCCCCTTCGCCCGCCTGCGCCCCGGTGCCGAGATCGGCGAGAAGGCGCGGGTCGGCAATTTCGTCGAGGTGAAGAAGGCGACGCTGGGCGCAGGCGCCAAGGCCAACCACCTTTCCTACATCGGCGACGGTGAAGTGGGTGCGGGCGCGAACATCGGCGCGGGCACGATCTTCTGCAATTATGACGGCTTCTTCAAATACAAGACCGTGGTGGGCGAGGGCGCCTTCGTCGGATCGAACAGCGCGCTGGTCGCGCCGGTGACAATCGGCAAGGGCGCGATTATCGCGGCGGGCTCGGTGGTGACCAAGGACGTCGCCGCCGACGCGCTGGCCCTGGTCCGCCCCGGGCAGGAGGAGAAGCCCGGCTGGGCAGTGCGTTTCCGGGCGCGGATGGCGGCGAAGAAGGCGGGCTGAGCGCGGCAAAGTTGACACCAAGACGGCTTGTAAACCGTAGCAGGTCTGCTGGTACAACCCCCTGCTTTTGTGCGTGAATAGTGCGATCGAGGTCTGTCGTGCGACGACGCGCGCACGGACCCCGTTTTCCGATCGATCGATGCTGAGAACATATGGTCACCGTGTCGCGGCAAATCCTATATTGGAAGGGTCGGCTTGCGCCTAAGCTAAGCCGTTCGGTGTGGCAGGACACGATCCCGAAACTGCCATTCGATCTACCGGCAGGACTCTTGTGGACTGAGCGCTCTCGGGCGCCGTTCGGCCCGCCCCACCGAACGATCAGTGCCCGCCTTCGGACGCGCCGAACATCGCCTTGGCATAGGTGATGCCGATGCCGTAGGCGCCGCCGAACTCCTTGGCGATGCCGGTGGTGAGATCGTAGGTTTCGCTGCGCGCCCAGTCGCGCTGGAGCTCGAGCAGATACTGGGCCGAGGTCATCGGGCGGGCGCCGGCCTGGAGCATGCGCTCGACGGCGCGCTCATGCGCCTCGGCCGACATGTCACCGCAGGCATCGGTGATGACATAGGCCTCGAAGCCCTGGTCCAGCGCCGAGAGCACGGGCGCCACGATGCAGACCGAGGTCCACAGACCCGCGAAGACGAGCCGGCTCTTGCCGATCCGGTTGACCTCCGCGATGACGCCGGCATCCTCCCAGGTGTTCATGCTGGTGCGCTCCACCATGGCCTGGCCCGGAAAGGCATCGGTGATCTCGCTGTACATCGGGCCCGAAAAACTGGTCGTGGCGACCGTCGTCAGAATAGCCGGGACATTGAAGCCCTTGGCGGCGCGCGAAATCAGCGCGGCATTGTTGCGCAGCACCGTGACGTCGATCGACTTCGTCGCAAACGTCATCTGCGACTGGAAATCGATGAGGATGAGCGCGTGATCCTTGGGCGTCAGCAGCAGAGGTCCCGGCGTCGGCGTCGCGGTAATCGGCATCGCAAGCTCCTTTCGTCAGAATCTGGACCAATATCGAACGATTACAGAAAGATATCGGGCGCTATGGGGGTTTCTATATGGGCGATCGGGCAACACCTCTCCTTATCCGATCGTCCGACTTTTGTTGTGTTTTGTCCATCCTCGTCTGACCATGTCGCCGGTTCGGATTAGGCCGCTCCGACCGCGGCTGCGCCGCAGTCTCCGCGCCCTAATCCGAACCGCATCGCTTTCCATGCGGGAAGGTTCGTGTCCGTTCAGTTGGCCAGCCGCTCGACGACCAGATCGAGCAGCGCGCGCAGACGCGGCAGCCGCCTGAGATCGCGATGATAGCCCAGATAGGTTGCGCGCTCGGGCGGCGACGTGCCGAGATCGATCGCGACGAGGCCGGGCATCGCCTCCCCCAGCGGACGGGGCAGCACCGCCAGCCCGACGCCCGCAGCGCACAGCCTCGCCTGCACGTCGCGGCTGTTGCTGCGCGCAGCAATCACCGCCCGAGGCAGGACATGCCGCATCCAGGCTAGGTCCGGCATATCATCGAACGCCGTATCCATCGTGACCAGGCGCTGCCCGTCGCCCTCACCCTCCGGATCGAGCCGATCACCCTCCCGGCCATAGAGCGCGTAGGGCATGTCCATCAGCCGTCGCGAGATCAGCCCCGCCTCATCGAACGGCGCGATCCGGAAGACCAGATCGGCCTCGCGCCGCTGCAGGCTGTAGAGGCGCGTGTCGGTGAGCAATTCGACGCACACGCCCGGGTGGCGGCCCGCAAACTCGGCGAGCACCGGCGCGAGCAGATGCGTGCCGAACCATTCAGACGAGGACAGTCGCAGAAACCCCTCGAGCCGCGCGTCGGTGCCCGCCAATCGGCGTTCGAACGCCAGCGCCTCCTCCTCGATCCGTTCGGCATGGGGCAGCACGGCCGCACCCTCGCTGGTGAGGATGAAGCCGTCGGCGGTCCGCTGAAACAGCGTTTGCCCAATCGCCGCCTCAAGCGCGCGCAGCCGTCGCCCCATCGTCGGCTGCGTCTGCCCCAGGCTCCGCGCCGCGCCGCCCAATGTGCCCTCGCGCGCGATGGCGAGGTAGATGCGCACGTCGCTCCATTCCATGCCTCCTCCTATCCCAAACAAAATTGCATGGACAGCGAACGATATCGTAGTTTTTCATG
>DATGEV010000056.1:0-3052 GCA_035309885.1 Sphingomonas sp. | reverse complement strand
GAGGAAAGGATGGCACCGATGCCGTTGCCCGCCGTCGAACGCCCCTACACCGCCGAGGATGTCGAGCGCCTGCGGGGTTCCGTGCGGGTAGAGCACACGCTCGCCAGGCTCGGCGCCGAGCGGCTGCGCTCGCTGCTGGAGTCCGAGGAGGAGTGGGTCCAGGCGCTCGGTGCGCTGACCGGCGGTCAGGCGGTGCAGATGGTCAGGGCCGGCTTGCAGGCGATCTACCTGTCGGGCTGGCAGGTCGCGGCCGACGCCAACACGGCGGGCGCCATGTATCCCGACCAGTCGCTCTACCCCGCCAATGCCGGGCCGGAGCTCTGCCGCAAGATCAACCGCACACTCCAGCGCGCCGACCAGATCGAGCATTCGGAAGGCGGCGCCAAGCGTGACTGGTTCGCGCCGATTGTCGCCGATGCCGAGGCCGGCTTCGGCGGCCCGCTCAACTGTTTCGAGATCATGAAGGCCTATATCGAGGCAGGCGCCGCCGGCGTCCATTTCGAGGACCAGCTGGCTTCGGAGAAGAAGTGCGGTCATCTCGGTGGCAAGGTGCTGATCCCGACGCAGGCGCATATCCGCAATCTTCAGGCGGCGCGCCTCGCGGCGGACGTCTGCGGCGTGCCGACCGTGCTGGTCGCCCGCACCGATGCGGAGAGCGCCAAGCTCATCACCTCGGACGTCGACGAGCGCGACCATGAATGGCTGACCGGCGAGCGCACCCCCGAAGGCTTCTTCCGCCTGAAGGACGGCACCGGCGTCGACCATTGCATCAAGCGCGGCATCGCCTTCGCCGAGCACGCCGATCTCTTGTGGTGGGAAACAAGCCACCCGAACCTGGAGGATGCCAAGCGGTTCGCCGAGGCTGTGCAGAAAGCGCACCCGGGCAAGATGATGGCCTACAACTGCTCGCCCTCGTTCAACTGGGAGGCGAAGCTGGACAAGGACACCATCGCCAAGTTCCAGCGCGAGCTGGGCGCGATGGGCTACAAGTTCCAGTTCGTGACGCTGGCTGGCTTCCACCAGCTCAACCACGGCATGTTCGAGCTGGCGCGCGGCTACAAGGATCGCGGCATGGCGGCCTATTCGGAGCTTCAGCAGGCGGAGTTCGCCAGCGAGGCCGAAGGCTACACCGCGACCCGCCACCAGCGCGAGGTCGGCACCGGCTATTTCGATCTGGTGGCCCAGGCTGTTGCCGCCGATGCCTCGACCACCGCGCTCGCGGACTCGACCGAGGCCGATCAGTTCACCAAGGGTGCGGCGCCCGTTGCCGTCGCCGCCGAATAAGCATCAGGAAAGGAGACGCATCATGGCCATTCAGACGATCACGCAGCCCACTCCGGAACCGGCCCGCGCCCGCGCGGTCTTCTCGACGGAGGATTTTGGTCTGCTGCGCACCGCGGTGGCGCACTATCTGCGGGAGATTCAGGATAGCCCTGAGTCGGTGAAGTTCAGCAACCTCTACCATCGCCTCGGCCGGCTCTCCTGATCCGCGCCACCGAGGGCTTTTCCGGCGCCCGTCTGCCGTTATCGGCAGGCGGGCGTCGCCACGTTCAGGCGGCGACGATCCGCAGCGCTTCGATCTGGTCGCGGCTGTAGCCGAAGGCGGTCAGTTCCGAAGCGATCTCGCGGGCCCGGGTCACGTTGCGGCGGCTGGCGCAGACGAAGCGGCGCACGGCGTCAAGACGCGGATCGGCGAGCGGACGGGGCTTCTCGATCCCGGTCAGCGTACGGAACAGACGCGCGAAGCGGCCTTCCTTGGCGTCCTTGGGAGCGGCACATGTAGAACGCTCGGCATCGCGAAGGGCGACCGTCACGGCCTGCCACTCAGCGGTGGAGAGGTGGGGTTGGCTCTTAACGTCGATCATCATCATGGCCTGCCTCCTATCTGATGAACGGAGGATTAGCGTGGTTCCCCTTGTCACGGGACTGAGATAATCTCGGACCGAACGTTCAAGGATTTAGAAATGTCGAGCCCGGGCACGCCCACCTACGACCAGTTGCGGATCTTTCTGACCGTAGTCGAGACGGGCAGTTTCGCGGCGGCCGGGCGTAGGCTGAACCGGGCCACGTCGGTGATCAGCTACGGAATCGCCAATCTCGAAGCGCAGCTCGGCCTGAGCCTGTTCGATCGCGAGGGCACCCGCAAGCCCACCCTCACGCCCGCCGGCCAATCGGTGCTCGCCGAGGCGCACGCGATCGCGCACGGCATGGATGGCCTGCGCGCCAAGGTGACGGGCCTGCTCCAAGGGCTGGAGCCCGAGGTGAGCGTTGCCGTCGACGTGATGCTGCCGAGCGACTGGCTCGGCAGGGTGCTCAACGCCTTCAGCCGCGAATTTCCAACGGTCGCGCTGCGGCTCCATGCCGAGGCCCTGGGTGCGGTCGCCTCGCTCGTCCTCGACGGGCGGGCGGCGATCGGCGTCAGCGGGCCGCTGGCGGCCGAGATCGAAGGCATCGAGCGCGTCTCGCTGGGATCGGTGCCGTTGGTGCCGGTGGCGGCACCCGACCATCCGCTCGCCAAGGGCAAGCTCCGCCCCGGCGCGGGGCGCGAGCACATCCAGCTGGTGCTGACCGACCGTTCGCCCCTCACCGCCGGACGGGACTTCTCGGTGGTGAGCGAGCGCACCTGGCGGCTGGCCGATCTCGGATCCAAGCATGCGCTGCTGTGCGAAGGCATCGGCTGGGGCCACATGCCTGTCCCCATGATCGCCGGCAATCTGATGGCCGGCACGCTGGTCAAGCTCGACATGCCCGATCACACCGGCGTGACCTATCGCTTCGACGGCATCTATCGCATCGACACCCCGCCGGGCCCTGCCGCGAGCTGGCTGCTCCAGCGTTTCGGGCAGGTCGGCGGCGCCATCGCCGCCGAATAGGCCGTCAGCCGTGCTCGCGCGGCCCCGTCGCCGTCGCGGATGGCGCGCGCTGGCGCAGTCGCGCGAATTCCACCACCTGCCGCCCGACCAGATCGAGCTGCCCGGCCGCGCTCGGATCGGTGCAGGCGCCGTCGGCGAAAAGCCCGGTGTGCGCCTTGATCGCGGCGCCGAGTGGCGTC
>DATGEV010000055.1:0-3617 GCA_035309885.1 Sphingomonas sp. | reverse complement strand
CGATCCGGCATAGCGGCGCGTCCTGAAATAGCGCTGGACGATCACGTCCGCCGCAGCACCGGCATCGCGCGCCGCCGCGATCACCTCGTCGAGGATGTCGATCGCGGCCTGCGCGCGTGCCTGGGGCGTCATGGCTCAGCGCGTCGGATAGTTCGGCGCCTCGCGCGTGATCGCGACGTCATGGACGTGGCTTTCCTTGAGGCCCGCATTGGTGATCCGCACAAAGCGCGCGCGCTCCTGCAGCTCGGGGATGGTGTGCGAACCGGTATAACCCATCGCCGCCTTCACGCCGCCGACGAGCTGGTGGATGACATCCTTGGCCGGCCCCTTGAACGGCACCTGTCCTTCGATGCCTTCAGGCACCAGCTTGAGCTGGTCCTTGATGTCCTGCTGGAAATAGCGATCGGCCGAGCCGCGTGCCATCGCGCCCACCGAGCCCATGCCGCGATAGGATTTGAAAGCGCGGCCCTGGTAGATGAAGGTCTCGCCCGGTGCTTCCTCGGTGCCGGCAAGCAGCGAGCCCACCATGACAGTGGACGCACCAGCGGCGAGCGCCTTGGCAATGTCACCGGAGGTACGCAGGCCACCATCGCCGATCACCGGCACGTCCTGCTTCTTGGCTTCCTCGGCCGCGTCCATGATCGCGGTGAGTTGCGGAACGCCGATGCCGGCTACGACGCGCGTGGTGCAGATCGAGCCCGGCCCGATGCCCACCTTGAGGCCGTCCGCACCCGCGCCGATCAATGCCTTGGCAGCTTCGGCCGTAGCAATATTGCCGGCGATCACCTGCACCCGATTGGACAGACGCTTCACCCGGTCGACCGCTTTGGCAACGTCGCGGTTGTGGCCGTGGGCGGTGTCGATCACGATCAGATCGCATTCTGCGTCGATCAGCGCCTCGGTGCGCTCGAATCCCTTGTCGCCCACGGTCGTCGCCGCCGCGACGCGCAGGCGCCCGGTCGCGTCCTTCGTGGCGGCCGGGTAGTTCACCGCCTTCTCCATATCCTTCACGGTGATGAGGCCGACGCAGCGATAGGCGTCGTCGACGACCAGCAGTTTTTCGATACGGCGCGCATGGAGCAGACGCCGCGCCTCTTCCTGTCCGGTGCCCAGCGGAACTGTCACCAGATTCTGGCTCGTCATCAGTTCGGACACGGGCTGGCCGGGGTTTTCGGCGAAGCGGACGTCGCGGTTGGTCAGGATACCCACCAGCTTGCCGGACGCTTCGGTAACCGGGATGCCCGAGATACGGTGGCGCGCCATCAGTGCCTGCGCGTCAGCCAGCGTGGCGTTGGGCGTGATGGTGATCGGGTTGACCACCATGCCGCTCTCATAGCGCTTCACCGCGCGGACGGCAGCGGCCTGCTCCTCCACAGTCAGATTGCGATGGAGCACCCCCAGCCCCCCGAGTTGCGCCATCACGATCGCCATGTCGGCTTCGGTCACCGTATCCATCGCGGCGGACAGGATCGGGATGTTGAGGCCGATCTCCTTGGTCACCTGCGTCCGCGTGTCGGCCATGCTGGGAAGCACCTCCGATTCGGCGGGCTGGAGGAGCACGTCGTCGAAGGTAAGACCGAGGCGGATTTCCATGGGTGACGTCTTTCGCTGGAGGCCGGGGAGCGGAATCGTCGCGCTCCTATAGGGCGGAGCCTCCCGTCTTTCCAGATGCGCGCGCGAGGATTGCACGCGCGGTCGCGACATGCATCGCCTCCACCATCCGTCCGCGAAAGCGTGCCGCGCCCGATACCACCGCCTCGACGAGCGCGCGTGCGTCCTCAATCTCGGTGTCACTCGGCGCAAAGGTCTGGTTGGCGACGGCAATCTGGTTGGGGTGGATCAGCGTCTTGCCGTCGAAGCCGAACGCTCGTCCCTCCGTGCATTCCGCGGCGAGCCCCTCCGCGTCGTCCAGCCGGTTCCACACGCCATCGAGCGCGACGATATCCGCCGCCCGCGCCGCCAGCACGATCGACTGCAGCGCCAGCACCAGACCGGTACGAGAGCCGGACGGCAGACGGAGAGTATGGGCAAGATCGTTGGTGCCCGCGATCAGTCCGGCCACGCCGTCCGCGGCGGCGATTGCGGGGGCCGCCACCACGCCCGCCGGCGTTTCGATCATCGCATAGACAGGCTTGCCGAGCGCGGCAGAGACCCCAGCCGCCGCCTCTGCCCCCTCGACCTTGGGGATCACCACCAACGCGGCCGCCGATCCCGCCAGCGCCGCCACATCCGCCTCGTGCCAGGACGTGCCGGGCCCGTTGAGCCGAATGGCAACGATCCGCTCACCGAACCCCTCGGCTAAGGCCGCAAGCGCGGAGGTGCGCGCCTCATCCTTGCGGTCGTCGGACACGGCGTCCTCAAGATCGAGGATCAGCATGTCGCAATCGAGCGTGCGCGCTTTCTCGATCGCACGCGGGTTCGATGCCGGCAGGAAAAGGGCGGAACGAGGGGCGATCATCACGGCAGCATCTCTCCCGCGGGTGGCACGGCACTCCCGCCGGCAGAGCGGAATCCTCCCGGCGGCCAGCGTCCATCGCGGCAGTGCGCCGACCGCGTCAAGCCCGCGCCGACAGTCTCAGCTTTTGCCGAACAGCCCCTTGGCAAAGCCGGCGATGTCGTTGAGCGGACTGCCGTTGCCATCGCGATCCAGGAGCCCGCCGAGCTTCCCAGCGAGACCGGAAAGTCCGCCCTCGCCACCCGCCTGGCCGAACGCCGACGACAATTCTGGCAGCAAGGCTTGCAACTTGTCGGGCGCAATCCCGGTTTCGCTAGAGGCGGCGGCCGTCGCACTGTCCGCGTCATGCTCTCCCGATGCGAGCTTCGAGAGGAGCGCCTCGCCGCCCGAGCGCAGTTCCCCGGGGTCGAGCCCCACCCGCGCGCCGAGCGCATCAAGGTCGATATTGCCGGCATTTCCCATCAGCGTATCGAACAGGCTCATCTGTGCTTCTCCCACACCAGCTAATCCCGTGAAGAGCCATAGCACAAAAGCTGCGCCGCGCGCCCTTCCCCCCGCGCCTTTCCCTCTGCTACGTGAACCCCCATGTCCGCCTCGATTGCCCTCGTCGACGACGACCGCAACATCCTGACCTCGGTGTCGATAGCCCTTCAGGCCGAGGGCTTCATCGTCCGCATCTATTCGGACGGCGAGGCTGCGCTGAAAGCCTTCGCCGAGAACGCTCCGGATCTTGTCGTGCTCGACATCAAGATGCCCAAGATCGACGGCATGGAAGTGCTGCGCCGGCTGCGCGAGAAGAGCCAGATTCCGGTCATCTTCCTCACCAGCAAGGACGACGAGCTGGACGAGGCGCTGGGGCTCGCCATGGGCGCGGACGACTATATCGCCAAGCCCTTTTCGCTGCGCCTGCTGATCGCCCGCATCCGCGCCATCCTGCGCCGCACCGAAGCGGGGAGTGGCGCCTCGAACGAGGAACAGCCGCCAGCCGAACGCGTCGTCCGCGGCCGTCTGGACATGGACCCGGCCCGCCACAAGGTGCTCTGGGGCGGCGACGAGGTCGTGCTCACCGTCACCGAATTCATGATTCTGGAAGCGTTGGCGCAGCGGCCCGGCTTCGTGAAATCCCGAGATCAGCTGATGGACGCCGCCTATCAGGACGATG
>DATGEV010000054.1:0-2362 GCA_035309885.1 Sphingomonas sp. | reverse complement strand
GCGCCGAAGCGCTCGGCAATGCCGGCCGCGAGGCACTGGAGAAGGCGGTCACCGATCAGGTCGAAGGCCAGATCGCGCGCATCGCCGGCCTGTCCGAAGCCGCGGTCGAAGCCGCCCGCACGGCGAGCGGCAAGCTCGAGGAGCAGCTCGCCCGGATCGCCGAGACCAGCGCTGCCGTGGACGGCCAGATCGACGAGGGCAAGGCCGAGGTCGAGAATGCTGATCGCGACAATTTCTCGCGCCGAGTGGCCCTGCTGATCGACTCGCTCAACTCGACCTCGATCGACGTCACCAAACTGCTGTCCAACGACGCCAGCGATGGCGCCTGGGCGTCATACCTGCGCGGCGATCGCGGCGTCTTCACGCGCCGCGCAGTCAAGCTGCTGGAAAATGGCGAGGCCCGCGAGATCACCCGCCATTATGAAGACGATGCCGAGTTCCGCGATCAGGTGAACCGCTACATCCACGACTTTGAGGCGCTGCTGCGCCCGATCCTGTCAACGCGCGACGGTTCGGCGCTGGCGGTGATCCTGCTGTCGTCGGATATGGGCAAGCTCTACGTCGCGCTGGCGCAGGCGATCGAGCGGCTGAGGGCCTGAGGGCCGTCGCCCACTCCTTAACTCTCAGGGAATTCGGCTCGCCGCGGCCTGCGGGATGTCGATGTTGATCCAGCCTGTCCGGTAGATGCCATAGAAGGCCGCCGTCAGGATCACGGCGGCGATCGTCGTCCGCAGCACGATCGGCCAGGGGCAGAAGATGTGCGGTGCACTCTCGGCATGGCCGACGACCGGCTTTTCGCCTGCCTCCTCGGCGGTGCCGGCGCTGAACGGAAGCACCGCGAACAGCGCCAAGAACCAGAACAAGAAGAAGATCGCGGCAATCGAAAACCAGCGCATCGGCGATCGTCTCCCTTGGGTCTGCCGCCCCGTCTGAGCGGGGCGGCTTTTCCCGAGGCTATACGCGCAGCAGCAGGACGTCGACCACCGGCTTCTTGCCCGTCCACGCCGTCGCGCGGCGGCGCACCGCGAGACGGATCGTTTCGCGCAGCTTCGCCTCGTCGCGCGGCGCCCCTTCCAAAGCATCGAGCGTCGCCTCAACGGCATCCTCGACGAAGTCCTCCCGGTCTTCCTCAACCGGAAGCCCTTGCACCGCAATCTGCGGCCGCGCCTTGGACCGGCCGCCCTTGTCGAGCACGATCGCGACCGAGACCAGGCCGTTCGCCGCCAGCTTCCGACGATCGTTCATCGTCGTGCCATTGGCCGCAAGGATCACGTCGCCGTCGAGCACCAGCCGGCCGGCACGCTCACGGCCGACGATCTTGGGGCCCTCGGGTGCCAGCCGCACGACATCACCATTCTGCTGCACCAGCGTGCGCGGCACGCCGAGCGAGGCGGCGAAGCGCGCATGCTCGGCCATGTGACGGCGCTCGCCATGCACCGGCACGACGATCTCGGGCTTGAGCCAGCCATAGAGCGCCTCGATCTCGGGGCGCCCGGGGTGGCCCGAGACGTGGATATGCGCCTGTCGTTCGGTCACCATGCGGATGTTGCGGCCGGCGAGCGCGTTCTGGACGATGCCGATCGCTTCCTCGTTGCCGGGGATCTGCTTGGACGAGAACAGCACCGTGTCGCCCTCGCTGAGCTTCAGCTTGTGGCTGTCGTGCGCGATACGCGAGAGCGCGGCGCGCGCCTCGCCCTGCCCGCCCGTGGCGATGATCATCAGTTCCTTCGGCGGCACGCGCATCGCGGCGTCGAAATCGATCGTCGGCGGGAAATCGAGCAGATAGCCCGCCGCCTTGGCGATCTTGATGATGCGATCGAGCGAACGCCCCGCGACGCAGACCTGTCGCCCGGTCGCCACCGCGACCTGGCCCAGCGTTTGCAGACGCGCCGCGTTGGAGGCGAAGGTGGTGATGAGGACGCGCTTGTCCGCCTCGCCCACGAAGCGCTCCAGATCGGCGCGCACGCTCGATTCCGATCCCGAAGGCTCGGTGTTGAAGACGTTGGTGCTGTCGCCCAGCAGCGCCAGCACGCCCTTCTTGCCGATCGCCTTGAGCGCCTCGACGCTGGCCGGCTCGCCGATCACAGGCTTGTCGTCGAGCTTCCAATCGCCGGTGTGGAACACGCGACCGAACGGCGTATCGATCAGCAGCGCGTTCATCTCCGGGATTGAGTGCGCCAGTGGCACCCACTCGACCGTGAACGGCCCGAGCTTCAGCGGCTCGCCGATCTTGACGACCTTCACCGTCACGCGATCGGTCAGCCCTTCTTCCTCGAGCTTGGCGCGGATCAGCCCCGCCGTGAACAGGGTCGCATAGATCGGCACGCCGAGGTCCAGCGCCAGATAGGGGATCGCGCCGATA
>DATGEV010000053.1:0-4962 GCA_035309885.1 Sphingomonas sp. | reverse complement strand
ATCGGGGTGGTGATGGACCGGCTGCGCGCCTTCGAGGTGTTCGCCACGGTGGTGGCGAAGGGGAGCTTCACCCGCGCAGCCGACGTGCTCGACACGTCCCCCGCCAACGTCACCCGCTATGTTGCCGAGTTGGAGGGTCATCTCGGCACGCGGCTGCTCAACCGCACGTCGCGCCGGCTGTCGCTGACCGAGAGTGGCGAGGCACTGTACGAGCGCGCGCGTTCGATCCTCGAGGATGTGGCGGAGGCCGAGACGATCGCGTCCGCCGCGGCGCTGCACCCGCGGGGGCGGCTCAGGATCAACGCGCCGTTGAGTTTCGGGGTGCTGCATCTGGCGCCGCTCTGGCCGCAGTTCATGGCGCGCCATCCTGGCATCGAGCTCGACGTCGACCTGTCCGACCGCGTCGTCGATCTGGTGGAGGAGGGCTATGACTTTGCCGTGCGGATCTCGCGCGCGGGGTCGATAGCCAATGTCGGGCGCAAGCTCGCCGCCTCGCGCAATATCCTGTGCGCCTCGCCCGAATATGTCGCCCGCGTCGGTGCGCCGGGGACTCTGGACGACCTCCAGCACCATGCCTTCATCGGCTACACGCTGTCCGCCACCGCCGACAGCTGGCCGTTCGTCGACGAGGCCGGCAAGCTCCAGTCGGTGAAGGTGCCCTGCGTCATGCACGCCAACAACGGCGACACCGTGCGCGCGGCGGGGCTGGCCGGGATCGGCATCATCAACCAGCCGACCTTCCTGATCGGCGACGATCTGCGCGCCGGGCGGCTGGTCGAGCTGCTGCCGGGCTATCGCCTGCCGGATATCGACATTCTGGCGGTCTACCCCAGCCGCCGCCACTTGAGCGTCAAGGTGCGCGCGATGGTGGATTTTCTGGTCGAATGCTTCCGGGGGACTCCGCGCTGGGATTGCGGGCCCGCCTGATCGCTTCGTCAGGATGCGGGTTCGGGAGCGTGAATCGCAAACAGCGTGCGGAGTTGGCTGCGCCGGTCGAGCAGGTGAACCAGCGTATATTTGTCGAGCACGGCGAGGAACGCGCGCGTCGCCTCGGCCAGCACACCGGTCAGCCCGCAGGCCGGCGCGATGACGCAATGCGCGCAGTCGACCAGATCGAAGCCGGCCTCGGTATGGCGCACCAGCTCGCCGAGATTGATCTCCTCGGGCTTGCGGCCCAGCCGGATGCCGCCATGGCGCCCGCGCACCGTCTCGACGAAGCCGGCGCGGCCGAGATCCTGCACCACCTTCATCAGATGGTTCTGCGAGATGTCGTAGGCGCGCGCGATCTCGGCGATCGACGACAGGCCCCCACTTTGGCCATCGTCGCGCGTGCCCAGGTGTATCAGCACCCGCATCGCATAGTCCGTATAGCGTGTGAGCTTCATCGTGCCTCGCCGGGACGGCCTCCGCCGGCCGCTCAAAATAACATGTATTCCTATTGCATGTTTTTAGGTCGGAGAATAGATGCATATCAGATGAATGATTAGAGGTGAGTCGTGGAACAGACCCCCATCATCGAGGAAAGCGCGCTGCCGGCCCTGCTGGATCGCTTCTATGGCCGCGTGCGGCAGGACGCCGAGCTGGGCCCGGTGTTCAACGACGCGGTGGAGGACTGGCCGCATCATCTGGAACGGCTGGCCGAGTTCTGGTCATCGGTGATGCTCACCACCGGGCGCTACAAGGGCAACCCGATGATGAAGCATCTGGTCCATGCCGAGCGGATTACGCCGAAGATGTTCGAGCACTGGCTGGCGCTATGGGAGCAGACCACCGGCGAGATGCTGGCCCCCCAAATCGCAGCGGCGATGCAGGCCAAGGCGCACCGGATATCCGAGAGCCTTCAGCTCGCCATCCGCTTCCGCACGCCATGCTCACCCCCGGCCAGCCCGGGCTGATCGAGCCCGAGCAGATGCACCATATCGAGCCGATCGGCGCGATAAGGATGCAGGTGGAGTTTTACGATCACCGGCCCGCCATGGCCGCCTGACCCTTCTCAACCGCCCCCCAAGGAGTATCGAAGATGCAGAAGCCGCTGTCTGCGGAGACGATCGCGCTCGTCAAGGCCACCGTGCCGGCGCTGGCCGAGCATGGCACCGCGATCACCGCCATCATGTACGCCCGCCTGTTCCAGGACGAGCATATCCGTGCGCTGTTCAACCTCGCCAACCAGGGCGAGGGGGGCAAGCAGGTTCATGCGCTGGCGGCCGCCGTGCTCGGCTATGCGCAGAATATCGACAATCTCGGCGCACTGGCACCGGTGGTCGAGCGCATCGCGCAGAAGCATATCGGCTACCACATCCTGCCCGAGCATTATCCCTATGTCGCCAACGCGCTGCTCGGCGCGATCGTCGAGGTGCTTGGCGATGCCGCGACGCCGGAGATCCAGGCCGCCTGGGGCGAGGCCTTCTGGTTCCTCGCCGATATCCTCAAGGCGCGCGAAACGGTGATCCGCGACGATATCGAGCATGCCGACGGCGGCTGGACCGGCTGGCGCAAGTTTGTGGTGGCCGGGAAGATCCGCGAGAGCGAGGTCATCACCTCCTTCATCCTGCTCCCGGTCGACGGCGAGCCGGTGCTGCGCCACAAGCCCGGCCAGTATCTGACCTTCCGCTTCGATGCGCCGGGCCATCCGGGGCAGAAGCGCAACTATTCCATCTCCTCAGCGCCCAACGGCGAAACCTACCGCATCTCGGTGAAGCGCGAGGAGAACGGGCAGGGCGGCTCCAAATATTTCCACGACCATGTCGAGGTCGGCACCGTGCTGGAGATCACGCCGCCAGCCGGCGACTTCTTCCTCGACGATCAGCCGCAGCGTCCGGTCGTGCTGCTGTCGGGCGGCGTCGGCCTCACCCCGATGGTCAGCATGGTCGAGACGATCGCGGCGCAGCATCCGAAGCTGGAGGCGCATTATGTCCACGGCACGCTGAGCAGCGCGACGCATGCGATGGACGATCATGTCCGCGCGCTGGCGGCGAGCCATGGCGCGATCAAGATCGCGACCTTCTACAGCGATCCGCTCGAGGGCGACGAGCCGGGCCGGACGCACGACCATAGCGGCCTGATCACCGCCGACTGGCTGAAGGCGAACACGCCGCTCACTCGGGCGGACGTCTATCTCTGCGGCCCCAGGCCGTTCCTGCGCGCGATGATCAGGGGACTGTCGCTCGCTGGCGTCTCGTCCGACCGCATTCACTACGAGTTCTTCGGGCCGGCCGACGAGCTGCTCGCCGCCTGATCCGGCTCGCGCGGGGACACGCCCCGTCTCCGCGCTCGCCCGCCCGGCGGTTTCCACCTCTCCCTGCCGCCGGGCGGGTGCATCCGGTTCGTGTTGTTCGGCTTACCCCGACCCTTCGCCGTGCGGCGCGTGGCCGCTGCACTGGAGACAGGTCATGGACGGGTTCGATCCCGCGTTCGACAGAATCGAAGATTTCTACGAGATGCACGACATCCAGCTCGGGCTGGCATTCTCGCCCGGGCCGATCGTGCCGGCCCGCATGCGGGCGCCGGGCCTGCTGCTCGGCATCACCAATGTCGCGCCGGCGCGAATCGCGCTCGCGTGCGATCGGTTACTCGGCTTTGTCAGCGCTAACATTAGGATGCCGTAGCGTCACCGAGGCATTTTGTAGCATCGGCGGGGCGGTTCGTCGCATGATGTCGCGCGAGCTTCACATAGATGAGTAAGGCTCCGCCCCGCACCCGTCATGACGCGGGCCAGTGTTCGGGTAGCAGCGCGTGAAATGGAGGCGGAAGCCATGTCGATCGCGTCGCATCGGCCCGGCCCCGCCGCTTGAAGACTGCCAGCGGGGAACTTTCATGAAGATCAATGTCCTGCGTCTGCGGACGCTGGCCGCCAATTGCCGCAGCTTTGCGGCGATTGCCCGCAACGAGACTGCCCGGCAATTCCTGTTCGATCTGGCGCAGGAATATGAAGCGCGGGCGGCGGACCTCGAAGGGTTCGCACAGACCGAAAAGATGATCGCAAGGCCGCGCCTGCTCGCGGTCTGATCCCAGGGAAGCACGGCGGCGGGCACTCAGCCCGCCGCCGCATCATCCATCAAAAAAGGGGGCGAGTCGCCGCTTCAAGCCATTCGCGAACATCGGCGGGCACCAGCGGGCCGATCTCGCGCAGCACGCGGGCATGATAGGCGTCGAGCCAGCCGCGCTCCTCGGGCGAAAGCATCGCGACGTCGACCAGCCGCGTGTCGATCGGCGCCAGCGTCAGCGTGTGGAAGCCCAGCACCGGCTTCTCCGCGCCCGCCACCTCGCGCGGCTCGACCAGCACCAGATTCTCGATGCGGATGCCGTAACCGCCGGTCTTGTAATAGCCGGGCTCGTTGGAGAGGATCATGCCGGCCTGGAGCGGCTCGTCGCCGCCCGGCTGACCGCTCGGCGTCGCGATGCGCTGCGGGCCCTCATGTACCGACAGATAGCTGCCGACACCGTGGCCGGTGCCATGGGCGTAGTCGAGCCCGACCTCCCACAGATACTGCCGCGCCAGCGTATCGAGCTGCACGCCGCGTGTGCCCTGCGGGAAGACCGCACGCGCGAGCGCGATATGGCCCTTGAGCACGCGGGTGAAGCGATCCTTCATTTCGGCGGTCGGCGTGCCCACGGGTACGGTGCGCGTGATGTCGGTGGTGCCGTCGACATATTGGCCGCCTGAATCGACGAGATAGAGCGTGCCCGGCTCGATCGGCCGCACCGTCTTGTCGGAGACGCGGTAGTGCACCACCGCGCCGTTGGGGCCCGAGCCCGAGATGGTGTCGAACGACAGATCCTTGAGCGCGCCGGTCTCGGCGCGGAACGCCTCCAGCTTCGCGGCGGCGGTCAGTTCGTCCTCGCCGCCCTGGGCCGCGACGGTGTCGACCCAGTGGAGGAAGCGGGTGACAGCCGCGCCGTCGCGGACATGCGCCGCGGTGGTGCCGGCGATCTCGACCGCGTTCTTGATCGCCTTGGGCAGCA
>DATGEV010000052.1:0-8848 GCA_035309885.1 Sphingomonas sp. | reverse complement strand
CCCTTTCCTGCAGGTCGACGCCTTCGCGGACAAGCCCTTCACCGGCAATCCGGCGGCGGTGATGCCGCTCGACCGCTGGCTCGACGATGCGAAGCTCCAGCAGATCGCGGCGGAGAACAACCTGTCCGAAACCGCCTTCATGGTGGCGGATGCCAGCGGCGAATCGGACTATGAGTTACGCTGGTTCACGCCCGCCGCCGAGGTCGTGCTGTGCGGCCATGCCACGCTGGCGAGCGGCCATGCGATCCTCGGCACCCAACCCGGCCGCAGCCGCGTCACCTTCCGCACGCGCAAGGCCGGCATTCTGGCGGTGGCGCGCGACGGCCATGGCTACAAGATGGGGCTGCCAGCCTGGAAACCCGATCCCAAGCCGCTACCGGTGATCCTAGCCGCGCTGGGGCTCGACGATGCGGTCGAGACGCTATGGCATTCCTCGCGCTACGGGCTGGTCGTGGTGGAGGACGAGGCGATCGTGCGCGGGCTCGCTCCGGATTTCCGCAAGCTGGCGGCGGAGGGCGACGTGCTCACCATCGTCACCGCGCGCGGGCGCGAAACCGATATCGTCAGCCGCGCCTTCGCGCCCGGAGCAGGCATCGACGAGGATCCGGTGACGGGATCGGCGCATGCGGTGATGGTGCCCTACTGGGCGGAAAAGCTCGGCCGCAACGAATTCAGCGCGTTCCAGGCCTCGGCTCGCGGCGGACGGCTCGGTTGCCGACTCGACGGCGAGCGCGTGATCCTGTCCGGCCGTTGCGTCACCGTGGTCGAAGGATGCTTCCTGCTCTGAAGGCCGGGCTCAGGCCGCGGCGAGCGCGTTCTCGGCCGGCACGGTCGCTTCGATCCAGCCGCCTCCGAGCACCCGGTCGCCCGCATAGAGCACCGCCGCCTGGCCCGGCGCCACGCCATATTCGGGCGCATCGAAAAAGACCGAACCGCCGTCGAAGCGTGCCGGAACCGGCTTCGCCATCGAGCGCACCTTGGCAGTGACCGGCCCCGCATAATCGCGGCCCAGCCAGTTGATCTCAAAGAGTCGCGCGGCGCTGACCCCGAGCGCGCGGCGCGGCCCGACAATCACCCGATTCGCCGACGCATCGAGCTTCACGACATAAAGCGGCTCGGGCGAGCCACCGATCTCCAGCCCGCGCCGCTGGCCGACGGTAAAGTGGATCAGCCCGCGATGCTGACCAAGCTCGCGGCCGGAAAGATCGACGATCGCGCCCGGCACCTCGGCCTCGGGGCGGATCTTGCGGACCACGCCGGCATAGTCGCCATCGGGCACGAAGCAGATGTCCTGGCTGTCGGGCTTGGCGGCGACGGCGAGGTTCATCTCGGCGGCGATTTCGCGCACCTGCGGCTTGGGCATGCCGCCCAAGGGGAAGCGCAGATAATTGAGCTGATCCTGCGTGGTCGCGAACAGGAAATAGCTCTGGTCGCGGGCGGGATCGGCGGCGCGGTGCAGCTCCGCACCAGCCACGCCCTCGACACGACGGACATAATGGCCGGTGGCGAGGCAGTCGGCGCCCAACTCGCGGGCGAGGCGCAGCAGGTCGGTGAACTTCACGCCCTGATTGCAGCGCACGCAGGGAATCGGCGTGCGGCCAGCCATATAATCGTCGGCGAAGCGATCGATCACGCTTTCCCGAAAAGCACTCTCATAATCGAAGACATAATGCGCGATGCCCAGCCGATCGGCGACCGCGCGCGCGTCGCGGATATCGCGCCCCGCGCAGCAGCTTCCCGCCCGGCCGACCACCGCACCATGATCGTAGAGCTGGAGGGTGACGCCGATCGTCTCGGCGCCGCTGCGCGCGGCAAGCGCGGCCACCACCGAGCTGTCGACGCCGCCCGACATGGCGACGACGATGCGGCGACCGGCGAGATCGGGGCCCAACTGGAAATCGGCGTTCATGGGCGCGGCCCATAGCCGATTCGCCCTTCTACGGCAAAAGCCGCCGTGCGCCGCGGCCTTGCGTTTACCGTTTCTTATCCATGTGCCGGCCATGCTTAGGCCCTTCATCCGTTTGAGTGGCGTGACGCACATGGAACCAAGCCGCCCCACCATCGCGTCTGTCGAGCCGATGCTCGATCACGCGCTGCTGATCGCGGGCGCGGCCGTGACGCAGGCTTCGACTCGCACCGCGGTGCTGGCCGAACGGATGAACCATCACCGCGAGGCGAGCTTCAGCGATTCGCTCACGGCGCTTGTTCAGGTGTTCGCAAGGCAGGATATGGCGGCGGCCGGGCAGCTCCATGGCAGCTTTCATCCGCGCGTGGCGCACGCGGCGGCTGGCAAGGTTCGATCAAGCTTGATGAAGCCGGGTTTTACCTTGGCGTTTTAGCGTTCTTTCAACCGGTGGTCCCTACAATGGGTAATACGATGGGGGAGCATCGGCGGCCACGGCCAGTTTGAGGTGTCAATGATCGAGAACCAGAAAATTCGCCCGGCACAGGTCATCGGGCCGCTCGGGGAGCCGCTGACGCTGGAGTCGCTGCCTCCGCCGGAGACCCAGCGGTGGGTAGTGCGTCGCAAGGCCGAGGTGGTCGCCGCGGTCAATGGCGGTCTGTTGACCGTCGATGAGGTGTGCGAGCGCTACCGGCTGAGCCTCGAGGAATTCGCGAGCTGGCAGCGCGCGGTCGATCGGTCCGGTATGCCGGGCCTGCGCGTCACGCGAATCCAGCATTATCGCTCGGTCTACGAGCGCCAGCAGAAATACTGAGCCTTTTTACTTGGGGCTTCCTGACGGCCGTCCGCGCCTCCGCGCGGGCGGCCGTTTCGCGTCCCGGCCGTCGCGCACAGGAACGGAATCGTTGCCCAAGCGTATCAAGACCATCGAACGCCGCCTGAGGGAAAACCCCTGCCACAGCGGCGGAGGAGGACAGCATGGCCATCATCATCTGGTTGATTCTGGGCGGCGTCATCGGCTGGCTGGCGAGCATCATCATGCGGACCGACGCTCAACAGGGCATCATCCTCAACATCGTGGTCGGGATCGTCGGCGCCTTCATCGGCGGCATCATCTTCAACCACAACATGAACCGCGGCGATTTCTCGCTGGTAGCGCTGATCGAGGCGTTCATCGGCGCAGTGATCCTGCTCGCTATCGTCAACCTCGTCCGCCGCGGATCGGTGCGCTAACGCGCCGCGTGAAGAAGACGAGGATGGAGCCGGCGCGCCCAAGCGACGCGCCTGCCCTTCGCTCAGCCGCTTATTGAAGCTCAAACGTGACCTGCAGCGAGACCCCGATCTTCTCCTCGCCCGGCTGGAGCGCGGTCGGCGCCTTGTCCGCCCGCGCCATCATGAGCACACGCGGTGGTGCCGGCTGCGGCGAATAGCCGCCGGTCTCGGCGATCGCGACGATGCGCTTCACGCTGAGCCCCGACGCCTTCGCATAGACCTCGGCGCGGGCCCGCGCCTTCTGCATCGCCTGCGCGCGTGCCTCGTCGAGTGCCGCGTCGGGGTGCCCCAGCGCGAAGTTCGGCCCGCTGATCTGGTTCACGCCCTGTGCCACCAGCGCGTCCAGGATCGGGCCCGTCCGCGCGATGTCGCGGAACACGACGCCCAGCTGGTTGCTCGCCTGATAGCCGGTGATCGTCGGCGCCTGATTCTCGGCATAGCGATATTGCGGCTGCAGGCTGAGCGAGGCGGTGCGGATATCCTTGTCGGCGACACCGGCCCGCTTCAGCGCAGCCGTCGCAGCCGCCATCCGCTTGGCATTCTCCGCCATGGCGGCGGCCGCGCTGGTCGCCTGCGTGACGACCCCGGCCGACAGTGTGGCGATGTCGGGCGCGCGCGTCACCTCGCCGTCCGCGCTCACTTCCAGTCGGGTGCCCGCGATCGGGACTGTGGCCGGCTGATCGGCGCGCGCCGCAGCCGGAACGACAGTCGCGGCAAGCGCCAGCGCTGGCAGCAGATATGATCTCATCAAACCCTCCCTATCCCGGACGAACCCGGCCCGGATACCACGCTCGATGCCGTGCGTTGGATCAACCCGGGATGAACGCATCCGGCAGTCACCGTTCATCCAGCATGGCTGGGCGGCTCCCGCCGGATGTGCCAGAACGGCGTTCAGGGCGAGGGCGCAATCGCTTGATGTTGGTGATCTATTCATATAATACACCGCGTCGGGGCGCCCGTTCGGGGGCGGTGCAGGACATGGGTGAGGCATGAATTACGAGAAGGGGCGCTGGAACGGGAGCGTCGACGCAGACAATCCGGACGGCGCCACGACGGTTCGGCAGCGGCGGCTGATCCTGATCGCCGGCGGAATTCTGGTGCTCGCCGTGGTGCTCGCCCTTGTGATCGGACGCAGCAGCGGCAAGAAGCCCGCCGCGACGACGTCGACCCCCACAGTCACGGTGATGGTGCCGGGTCGGGTCGCGGTCGCCAACACGATCACCGCCACCGGCAACCTGCAGGCCAAGCGCGCGATGCCCGTGGGCGTCGCGGGCGAAGGCGGCATGGTCAGCCGCGTGCTGGTTGACGCCGGTGACTGGGTAAAGGCCGGGCAGACGCTGGCCACCGTCGATCCCGCCGTGCAGGCCGCGCAGACCAGCCAGATGCAGGCCCAGATTTCCTCTGCCGAAGCGGATGCCAAGCTGGCCCAGAGCCAGCTCGATCGCGCGCAGGCGCTCGTCTCGCGCGGGTTCATCAGCAAGGCCGACGTCGATCAGCGCACCGCCACGCGCGATGCCGCCAACGCCAAGGTGAAGCTCGCCCAGGCGCAATATCGCGAGATGGCGGCGCGTCTCGGCCGCCTCGACATCCGCGCGCCAGCCGCGGGGCTGGTGTTGTCCCGCAACGTCGAGGCCGGGCAGATCGTCAGCTCGGGCTCGTCGGCGCTGTTTCAGATCGCGACGGACGGCGTGCTGGAACTGCAGGCCAAACTCGCCGAACAGGATCTCGCCACGGTGCATGTGGGAATGCCCGTCTCGGTGATGCCGGTTGGCGCAGCCACCGCCTTCAGCGGCACCGTGTGGCAGGTGTCGCCGACCATCGATCCGGTCACCCGTCAGGGGCTGGCGCGCGTCCAGCTCGGCTATGATCCCGCGCTGCGCCCCGGCGGCTTCGCCAGCGCGACCTTCTCCTCGCGCACGGGTCAGGCACCGGTGCTGCCCGAATCCGCGGTGCTGAGCGACGCCAGGGGCAATTACGTGTATGTCATCGATCGCGGCAATCAGGTGGTGCGGCGCGACGTGAAGATCGGCGATGTGTTCGACGCCGGAATCGCGGTGCTGGCGGGTCTGAATGGGGATGAGCGCGTGGTCTATTCGGCCGGCGCCTTCCTCAACCCGGGCGAGAAGGTGATCCCGGAACTCAAGCGCAACTGACGGCCGGCAGCCGAGGACAGGACAGGGAACGATGCGTAACATTTCCGCATGGTCGATCCGCAATCCGGTGCCGTCGCTGGTGCTGTTCGCGGCGCTCACGCTGGCCGGCATCATCGCGTTCATGCGGATGGACGTGAACAACAACCCGGACATCAGCTTTCCGGGCGTGACGGTTGACATCAGCCAGCCGGGCGCCGCGCCCACCGAGCTCGAAACGCAGGTGACCCAGCGTGTCGAGGCCGCGGTGCGCGGCATCTCGGGCGTCGACGAGATCGACTCGACCGTCACCGAGGGCGACAGCAACACCTTCGTCCAGTTCTCGATCGGCACGCCGGTCGATCGCGCCGTCAACGACGTGCGCGAGGCGGTGTCGCGCATCCGCTCCAACCTGCCCGAGGGCATTCTCGAGCCGCAGATCAGCCGGGTCGACATCGAAGGCGATCCGATCGCCTTCATGTCGGTGGAATCGACCGGCATGACGCTCGAGCAGCTCAGCTGGTATGTCGACAACACCATCGCACGACGCCTGCTTTCCATCTCCGGCATGGCGGCGGTGGAGCGCACCGGCGGCGTGACGCGCGAGATCCGCGTCGTGCTCGATCCCGCCAAGATGCAGGCGCAGGGCATCACCGCGAGCCAGGTCAACGCCCAGCTGATCGCGATGAACGTCAACGCGGCAGGCGGCCGCGCCGAGATCGCTGGCGCCGAACAGTCGGTGCGCGTGCTCGGCAACGCCAAGAATGCCTATGCGCTGAGCCAGAAGCAGATCCAGCTTTCGGCCGGGCGCATGATCAAGCTCGCCGACATCGCGACCGTGAAGGACAGCTACGCCGAGCAGCGCAGCCTGGCCAAGATGAACGGCCGTCAGGTGCTCGCCTTCGATCTCCAGAAGGCCAAGGGCTATTCGGACGTCACCGTTTACGACGAGGCGATGAAGGCGCTGAAGCAGATCGAGAAGGACAATCCCAAGATCCACTTCACCCAGCTCTACGCCTCGGTCGACTATACCAAGATGCAGTACAAGTCGGCGCTGCACGCCATGATTGAAGGCGCAGTGCTGGCGGTCGTCGTGGTGTTCTTCTTCCTGCGCGACTGGCGCGCGACGGTGATCTCGGCGCTCGCCATCCCGCTCAGCGCCATCCCGACCTTCTGGGCGATGGAGCTGCTGGGTTTCACGCTCAACGGCATGACGCTGCTCGCGCTCAGCCTTGTGGCTGGCGTGCTGGTCGACGACGCGATCGTCGAGATCGAGAACATCGTGCGCCACATGCGCATGGGCAAGAGCGCCTATCAGGCCGCGATCGACGCCGCCGACGAGATCGGCCTCGCGGTGGTGGCGACCACCTTCTCGATCGTCGCGGTGTTCCTGCCGGTCGGCCTGATGCCGGGGATCGCGGGCCAGTATTTCAAGAATTTCGGCCTCACCGTGGTGGCCGCGGTGCTGATGAGCCTCGCGGTCGCCCGCCTCGTGACACCGATGGTCGCCGCCTATTTCCTCGAGTCCCACGGACAGCAGGAGCATGGCGAGAACTGGATGATGCGCCGCTACATGAAGGTGCTGAACTGGTCGCTTCACCATCGCTGGGTGACGATGGGCGGCGGCGTGGTTGCCCTCGGGGCAACCGTGATCGCCTTTTGGATGCTGCCCTTCCAGTTCCAGCCGCCACTCAACTTCGACTTCAGCCAGGTCAAGATCCAGCTCGTACCCGGAGCGACACTGGCGCAGACCACCGCCGTCACCGACAAGGCCGCGGCGCTGATCCGCCAGCAACCCGAAGTCGCCGCCGCCTTCGAGAGCGTCAAGGTCGGCAACGCCAAGATCTTCATCACGCTGAATAAGAACCGCAAGCGCACCAGCATCCAGTTCGAACGCGATCTCGCGCCCGCGCTCAACCGGATCGCCGACGCGCGTATCAACTTCCAGTCGCAGTCGGGCGGCAGTGGCCGCGACATCTCGCTGCTGCTCGCCAGCGATAACCCCGACAAGCTGGAAGCCGCCGCCACCAAGGTGGTCGAGCAGATGAAGGGGATCTCCGAGATCGTCGCGCCGCGCGTCGAGGGTGACCTGCCGCGGCCCGAGATCATCATCAAGCCGCGCTTCGATCTCGCCGCCGACATGGGGGTGAGCACGCAGGCGCTGTCCACGGCGATCCGCATCGCGACGCTGGGCGACATTGATCAGAATGTAGCGAAATTCTCGCTCTCCGATCGCCAGATCCCGATCCGCGTGGTGATGAACGAGAACAGCCGGCGCGATCTGTCGACGATCGAGAACCTGCCGGTGCCGACGACTCGCGGCGGATCGGTGCCGTTGCGCGTGGTCGCCAACATTGGCTTCGGCGCAGGCCCGTCGCAGATTAAGCGTTACAATCAGGAGCGTCGCCTCGTCATCAGCGCCGATCTCGCGCCCGGCGTGGTCAATGGCAACGCGATGAAGAAGATCTACGCGCTGCCGGCGGTCGCCCACCTGCCCGATGGCGTCGAGCGGCCCAATTATGGCGATGCCAAGTGGCAGGCCGAGATGCTGCTCAACTTCGTCATTGCGCTCGCGTCCGGCATCCTGCTGGTGTTCGCGGTGCTGGTGCTGCTCTACAAGCGGGTGGTGCCGCCCTTCGTGAACATGGGCTCGCTGGTGCTCGCCCCGCTGGGCGGCGCGCTGGCGCTGCACCTCGCTGGCATGGCGGATTCGCTGCCGGTGCTGATCGGCGTCCTGATGCTGCTCGGCATCGTCGCCAAGAACTCGATCCTGCTGATCGATTTCGCGATCGAAGAGATGCATCGCGGCACGCCCAAGTTCGAGGCGATCATGGAGGCCGGGCACAAGCGCGCCCAGCCGATCATCATGACCACCGTCGCGATGGTGGCGGGCATGGTGCCGACCGCGCTCTCGATCACGGGCGACGGATCGTGGAACCAGCCAATGGCGGTGACCGTGATCGGCGGCCTGATCTGCTCGACGATGCTGACCCTCGTCATCGTGCCGGCGGGCTTCAGCCTCGCGGACGGGTTCGAACGCCGGATCGGGCCGTGGCTGCGCCGTGTGCTCACCACCGGCGGCCAGCATGGCCATGATCATCCGCGCCCGATCGAGGTGAGCCAGGCGGCAGAATGAACCTTCCGCCGCTTCGCGGCTTGATGGGGGCATGACGAGCATCGCGCCCCCGCCACGAAGCCGCGTCACCTTCGCCGACAATGGCCCCGCCGCGATGCGACGGGTCGCCACCGGGTTGCTGCTCGCGATGGCGGCGCTCTATCTCGGCGCGCGCGCGGCGGAGGCGCATCATCCCGGGTGGAGCGCGGTGCGCGCCTTTGCGGAAGCCGCGATGGTCGGCGGGCTCGCCGATTGGTTCGCGGTGACGGCGCTGTTCCGCCATCCGCTTGGACTGCCCATCCCGCACACCGCGATCATCCCGGCACAAAAGGAACGGCTGGGCCGTGCCCTCGGCCGCTTCGTGGCCACCCATGTGTTCACCGAGGCTGAGCTGCGCCGCACCATCGGCCGCATCGACCTGGCCGGCAT